>JAITAY010000359.1 GCA_031283915.1 Tannerella sp. | reverse complement strand
GCATCCCGTCAGGGATGCATCGCTCGGTAGATAAACCGGTATAACCCTGTATTGCATCCTGTTAAGGATGCATCCCTGGCGGGATGCTCTACTACAGCCTTTTAGCGCTTAACTTGATGGCATTGAGTTTTAACTGACGGATAAAAAGGAGGGCAAGAAGGAGGGCAAGAAAGCGCGTGGGCGGATGCTCTTTTTTATGCTGACGGGCATGCACAAAACTGTACCGCGTGCAGTATAATGAGAAGAGGATAGGAGATAGCAGTTATACTGCACGCGGTACAGTTTTGTGCAAAAACAGGCAGTAACATTGACTTCTTTCTTTGCAAACAAAAGGAGCCTCCGTGTTTCAATGATTTATGGACAAGCCTGATAAAAATAGCCTCTCAAAAAAGATTTAGTCCGTTTCTTTTGTTGTTTGCAGGAAAAACATTTCCTTTGTTCGCATTTTTAGATAATTATTTCGAGCATGAATTATATTAAAACAGCTATTCCCGGCATTTGGCTTCTGGAACCAAAGGTGTTTGACGACAGCAGAGGTTACTTTATGGAAACATACAAACGGATGGACTTTGAAAAGCATATCGGTTCTGTCGCTTTCATGCAGGACAATGAATCCTGTTCGGTAAAGGGGGTGCTTCGCGGATTACATTATCAGTTGGCGCCCCATTCACAGGCGAAATTGGTGCGTGTGATACAGGGTACGGTACTCGACGTTGCCGTAGACATCCGTCGTCATTCGCCGACTTTCGGAAAAGCTTTCGCCATCGAACTGTCCGGGGAGAATAAATTACAACTTTTCATTCCGCAGGGGTTTGCTCATGGATTTCATGTTCTGAGCGAGACGGCTGTCTTCACCTACAAAGTCGACCATCCGTATGCTCCGGCTTGTGAACGCGGCATCCGCTTCGACGATCCGGCGATTGGAATTGACTGGAAACAGACGGGGCAAGAAGCGTTGACTCTCTCCGAGAAGGATCTGAAACTGCCGCTGTTGAAAGATGCGGAACTGAATTTTGAATATAACGGAGTAATGCAATGAAAACTTATTTAGTAACCGGCGGCGCAGGATTTATCGGCGCCAATTTTGTGAAATACATGCTGTCCGTTCATCCGGCGGCGCGGATTGTGATTCTGGACGCGCTGACCTATGCGGGCAATTGGGGGACTGTCCGTGATGACATTGACGACAATCGGTGCATCTTCATCAAGGGGGATATTGGCGACCGTCCGTTGGCAGAGCGCCTTTTCAGAGAATATGCCATTGAATGTGCCGTAAATTTTGCAGCGGAAAGTCACGTAGACCGCAGCATTGAAAATCCGCAATTATTTCTGGAAACCAATATTCTCGGGACGCAAAACCTGTTGGATGCCGCCCGTAAGGCTTGGGTGACAGGCATTGACGGGGCCGGCTATCCAACCTGGCAGGAAGGCGTACGTTTTCACCAGGTTTCTACCGACGAAGTATACGGCAGTTTAGGCGCGGAAGATTTTTTCCGGGAAACAACGCCGCTCGATCCGCACAGTCCCTACAGCGCCTCCAAGGCCAGCGCCGATCTGTTCGTGAAAGCCTACGCCGATACCTACCGGATGCCGGTCAGCATCACTCGCTGTTCCAACAACTACGGGCCGTATCATTTTCCGGAAAAACTCATTCCGCTCATCATCAAAAATATCCTGGAAGGGAAAAAACTTCCGGTGTACGGCGACGGGACGAATGTGCGCGACTGGCTGTATGTGGAAGACCACTGCAAGGCGATCGACGCGGTGATTCATAGAGGCAGAGCCGGCGAAATATATAATGTAGGCGGGCATAATGAACGGCAGAACATTGAAATCGTCCGGATCGTGATCCGGACCATCCGCCAACTGCTCATTGAGGTTCCGGAATACCGCCGTGCGCTGAAAAAAAGAGAGACGGGGCTGGACGGCCGGCTGTCCATTGACTGGATAAACGACGAACTGATTACGTTCGTAAAAGACCGTCTGGGACACGACCGGCGTTACGCCATTGACCCGGCAAAGATTACACGTGAATTGGGCTGGACGCCCGAAACGGATTTTGAAACGGGTATCCTGAAGACGGTACGCTGGTATCTGGAACACCAGGACTGGGTAGAGGAAATCACGAAAGGCGACTACATTCACTATTACGAACGGATGTACGCCGGTCGGGAACTGTCCTGCAACGACCAATGAACCGGAAGTATCCATCCGTTTTACTGGAAAACGCCGTCAATGAGCTGGCCGCCTTGCCCGGGATTGGCCGGAAGACGGCGTTGCGACTGGCCTTATACATGTTGCGGCGCGAAGCCGGTTATACCTTGCGGTTGACCTCGGCGCTGTCGGCGCTGCGCGAGGAGGTGAAATATTGCCGGGAATGTCATAACATCTGCGACGAAGGCCATTGCTCCATCTGCGCCGATCCAAAGCGCGACCGTTCGCTCATTTGTGTGGTGGAAAACATCAAGGACGTGATGGCCGTCGAAAACACGGCGCAGTTTCATGGCCTTTACCATGTGCTGGGCGGTATTATTTCGCCGATGGACGGTATCGGTCCGGCCGACCTGGAGATTGGCAGTCTGGTGCAGCGCGTGGCGACCGGTGAAGTACAGGAAGTCATGCTGGCGCTCAGCGCCACAATGGAAGGCGATACGACGAATTTCTTCATTTACCGCAAGCTTGCACCCTACAGTGTGAAAGTGACCATCATTGCACGCGGTGTGGCAATCGGCGACGAAATCGAATATGCCGATGAAGTCACGCTGGGGCGTTCCATCGTCAACCGTATGGATTTTAATGATACAATCAAATTATAACAACGGTGAAACTGCTCGAAAACGAAACGGTTCTGTTAAGAGCCTTGGAACCGGAAGACCTGGACACGCTATACAGGTGGGAAAACGATACCCGTTTGTGGCGTTACGGGAATACGCTGGCGCCTTATTCGCGACTTTCGCTGAAAGCCTATTTGTCGGATGCGCGACTGGATATTTTCCAGTCCCGCCAGTTACGGCTGATGATCGTACTGAAAGCGGAAAACGCTGCTGTGGGGGCCGTTGATTTGTATGATTTTGATCCGATGAATGACCGCGCGGGAATCGGAATCTTGATAGATGAACAATACCGCCGGCGCGGAATAGCTACCCGGGCGCTGAGCCTGATGAAGGAATATGCATTCCGCTTTTTGCGGTTGAAACAGATTTACGCCCATGTGCCCGAACGCAATGAGCCAAGCGTCAAACTTTTCAGCAACTGCGGCTACGAAATAACCGGCAAATTGATTGCGTGGATTAAAAATGAAGTGGATTTTGAAAACGTGTATTTGATGCAATTGGTGGCACCCTCCGGATTCAATGATTCAAAGATCAACACAAAGACAGCAAAAATGTGAGAATGCGCTCCTGTGTCAATGAACCCATTCATTTTCACATTTACACATGCTCACATTTACAAGCTTCTTTACATGCTCCGTGTTTTAAAATCAGCCGTAATTTTCCTTTTTCGGTTCGAAGAAGGCTTGCGGATGTTCGCAGGCCGGGCATTTCTGCGGCGCTGACTTACCCTTGTGGACATATCCGCAGTTGCGACATTGCCACGTGATGACCTCCTCTTTCCGGAACACACTGTCGTTCGTCAGATTGGCCAACAGCTTGCGGTAACGGATTTCATGTTCTTCTTCCACCTTGGCTATCATGCGAAAAGCCACGGCAATCTCCTTGAATCCTTCCTGTTCGGCTACTTTGGCAAAGGTTGGATACAGTTCCGTCCATTCCTCGTTTTCTCCGTCGGCTGCCGCCGCCAGGTTTTCGAGGGTCGTACCGATTTTCCCTGCCGGATAAGAGGCGGTGATTTCAACCATTCCGCCTTCCAGAAACTTGAAAAAGCGTTTGGCGTGTTCCTTTTCCTGCTCGGCAGTTTCCATGAACACGCCGGAGATTTGCTCATAACCTTCTTTCTTGGCCACACTGGCGAAAAAAGTGTAACGACTTCTTGCCTGGGATTCCCCGGCAAAAGATTTCAATAAATTCTGTTCGGTTTGCGAACCTTTCATACTTTGTCCCATAATGCAATTCTTTTTTTCTGATCACTCATTTTCGATCGCCAAAAATAGATCATTTCATGGAGATAATCATCCGGTTTCTCCTTATTAATTATTAAACCAATGAAAATTCAATCCTCTCCGGCGGGAACGACTGTTTTGTTAAGGGATGGGAAATACATAAAATAATTCGGGAGCAATTATGAATGTGGTTCTATACTGCGCGCGGTATAGTTTTGTGCAAAAACAGGTGGTTAGAGGTTAGAAAAAAAAGTACAACAGCGCCTCCGCAGGGCTTTAGCCCAATCCCCCCACATTGCCGTCCGTTTTAACTCAATGTCATCAAGTTAAGATTTTGTTTCCGGCATCCCGCCAGGG
>JAITAY010000206.1 GCA_031283915.1 Tannerella sp. | reverse complement strand
GAGCCGTCTTCGTTGTGGAAGTTGGCGTCGAAAATTTCCTTCCAGACGGTGAAGTAGCGTATGTCTCCCGTCTCTGTCCGCGTGCCGATGGCAGGCCAGTACATGACGGCGTATTCCGGCGGGAAATACGGGGCGCTATTGAGCGAAGCCAGCGCCAGGTTCAATATGCGGTCGCGCATAGTGGAACCGTTTGCATCGGTGTTTTGCCTGATGGCGTGATCCAGCGACCAGGCCATATAAGCGTATTGCCAGGGGAAGGCGGCGATCGCAAATTCCCTGTCGCTCTCTGTGCCGAAGGGTATGAAACCCAAGGGGCTCGGATTCTCGTCCGAGTATTTATCCGTCGCTTTCAGGTTGTTGTTCATTATTCCCGTAAAGTAATCCTTGTACCTGTGGTTGTCCGGCAGGTAATTGGCGGCGTCGGTGATGTCGCGAAACCGCCATGCCCAGCCGCGCATCTGGTTCTGCCAAAGGAGACCCTGCTCGCCAAAACGACCGTTGAATCCGGGGTTCGAGGCCAGCACGGCATGGTTGGCATAATACAGCATTTCGTCATTGTAATAGCGATCTCCGGTGATGAGGTAGGGGACGTAGGCCAGTGACGGCACATGGGCGCCATCCGGTTCGTTAGTGACTCCCCGGAGGTTATTCAGCGGCTTGTTGTCCCCCCATGCCCGCGGGTCGAGCCAGTAGTCCGGCTTCTCATTCACCGTTACGATGCCCGACGGGTCATTCTTGGCGTAGTGTCCGCTCCACGAACCGGCCATGTTGCCGTTCGCCAGCATATACTCCCGCAGCGAGGCGGTCTTGTGGACGATGTACTGCGCCGTCCAGTCCGGGTACGGCCCGATATCCTCCCGTCCGCCGGTGGTAGGCATGTACATGGTCATCTTGCCGAAATTCAAAATGTCGAAACGCTCCCCCTGCCCGTATTGGAACGTGTGTGAGGGGTTGTTCACAGTCGGCATATAAGCGGGTACGGCGCCGGCAGCTATAAAAGGCGCAAAGTCGGGCACGACGGCAGCCTCCGTAAAGCCGTTTGCCGCGAACGTCCGGCGCCAGCGCGTGGCATAGGGGTGGTACAAAACGCGCTCCCACGTAACGTTCTCCTGCACGCCCGAAAAACAGACGGGATACGAGCCGAAAGTCTCCGATGCGCTGCCGACAATAGCGACTTCGCCTGCCAGCGCGCCCGAAGTCAGACGGATGTAATTGCCTGTTTCCAGGCCGTTGTTTGCGGAGGTAGATGTGCACCCGTCCGTTGTTAGCGGATTTGCCCCCGGCACTGCCGCATCGCGGTGGAAGACGTTCCGGCCGTTCAGCAGGATGTCCACGCCGTAAACCACGCCGTCGGCTATGGCCACGTCGCGAACATTCTCCACCGTCACATCCACACGCGCCGTACCGTCGTTGTATACTCTTACATCCCAGATATCGGAAAGGAAAGGATGTGCTGCGTCATCATTTTTGGGAATGTCTCTGATACGATATTCCCGAACTAACGGGCCGTCGAGCCATATATCCGTACCCTGCGCGGAGGCCGTAGCCGTGGAGGTGTAATGCGCACCCTCAATAGTCAAATCAAGCTGGGCGGCGGGCGTAACAGGCGTAAACGAACCGGTGGACACCGCCGCTTCACGGATATCATATATCCCGGCTGCAGTGACTTTGGTCGTCAGGATAGCGTAACGGATAGAGCCGTCTAACCATCGGTTCTTAACGTCGGTCTGCGTAGGAAGCGTACCCACTGCCAGACCGTCGGTCGCCTGTCCCTCCGGCAGCACGATGCCAAACGTAGCCCACCCCGTCGAAGTAAAAGCATACTGCGCCAACGCCGCATCATCGCCACGCAACGTCGCTCCGGCATTGCTTGAGACCATTCCCAGGCAAATGCTCAACGCACATAAAAAATATTTTTTATTCATATAAGTAAGTCCCCATAATGAAGCTGCATGATTTTTTAAGTTCACAAACAATACTTTTCCCACATTGGCCAAGGCACTGTTTGCTGCGCAGAACAGGACGGCAAGGCAACATTGGCGCAGGAAATGCGCTCAACCCTCTTTGCATCCTTTCTCCAGTACCTGTATCCGCTCCGCAGACAAATGTATCTTTGATCTTTCTCATGCTTATCATTGCTGTTAGTATTGGAATAACGCATACGGTGACTGAATATTATCATTTAAACTAAGGAGCTGTCTGAAAATAAACCATCCATTTACGGGTCTGTTTTTCACCATACTTCCTCCTGAAAAGGCTTACATACCCCGGTATGCGCACATTTCCCTACTCTAACAGGGAACATCTCCCTACTCTAACAGGGAACGTCTCCCTACTCTAATAGGGAACGTCTCCCTATTCTATCGGGGCAACCGCATCAAAATTCCGCCATACTGTTTTATCATCCATACTGCCGGCAGTATATATGTAAAAACCGTCCGGTTACTCGTCGAATAACCGCCCGGGGTGGTTTATTTACAGACAGTTCCTTATTCTATTGTTTCGTTTTTCTGACGGGTAAAAGCAGTGAAACTTCCGGTGATCTTTGACGGGTCAGTCAATGGATAAATCGAACTCAGCTTTCAGTTTCGAGAGCAAAGGATTGATTTGATGAAGCAGTTCGTATTTTTCGAGAGACGTATACGCCAGTTTCTTCTCGTTGGTCTCCTCGATTCGGACATGCATTTGTATTTTGCTGTTGCTTAACTGTTCGCGCATCATCTTCAGCAGTTCCAGGCTGTGGCCGACCAGCTTGTCTTTTTGCAACGGATTATGTACGGCAACCTCAAAATGCGCATTTTCCAGCAAGAGCGGCTTGCAGGAAAGCATCGTATTCTTCAGATGGACTTCCTTTTCGATGTTCTCGGCATACGCATCCCAGCAACGGATCAGATCTTCCGCACTGAAAGGCTTGTTTTCCTTCGTGACGGGCGATGGCGACGGATGTATTTCCTCCGGCTTCTTGTCCACCAGTGTGTGTAGGGAAGTACTTTTCGGCGGCCGGTTCAGCGTGACAGTGTCCGGTGGAACCGCTGTTTTTTCCCGTACGGCAGCCGCCGGTCTTTCGTTTGCAGTGGCCGGCGCCGTTACTGCCGGATTCGGAATGGTAGCGGTTGCCGGAACGTCAGGAAGCGGCTGGATCAAGTTTTTTTTTTATCGTCCGGCGTTGTCAGGCCGGTTTCTATCAGTTGGCAGAGCTGTATCAGGGTCAGTTCAAGCAATAGCCGCTTGTTCCGGCTTTCGCGGTAATTCAGGTCGCATTCGTTAGCCCGTTCAATCGCCCGGAAGAGCAGTTGATCGGGACATTGCTTTGCCGTTTCCCTGTACCGTTCGCGGATGGAGGCTCCCACTTCGAGCAGCATCAGCGTACTTTCATCCTTGCAAACCAGCAAGTCGCGGAAATGCGATGCCAGTCCGCTGATGATATACTGCCCTTCAAATCCTTTTTCAAGAATCTCGTCCAGAATCAGCAAACAAGTACGCACTTCCCCTTTCAGCATGGCCTCCGTGATCCGGAAATAATATTCGTAATCAAGCACATTCAGATTCTCAATCACAGCCTGATAGGTGATATTGCCGCCGGTAAAGCTGACGATCTGGTCGAAAACGGACAGGGCGTCGCGCATCCCGCCGTCAGCTTTTTGGGCGATGATGTTCAATGCTTCCGGTTCGGCCGTGACGCCTTCGCTCGAAGCGACATATTGCAGATGTGCAACCGCGTCGGCCACGGAAATACGTAAGAAATCGTATACCTGGCAGCGCGACAGGATCGTCGCCAGGATTTTATGTTTTTCCGTGGTGGCAAGAATAAACAGGGCATGGCGGGGCGGTTCTTCCAGTGTTTTCAGGAAGGCGTTGAAAGCGGCCGTGCTCAGCATGTGCACCTCGTCGATGATATACACTTTGTATTTGCCGATTTGCGGCGGAATGCGCACCTGGTCGATCAGGGAACGGATGTCTTCCACCGAATTATTGGAGGCGGCATCCAGTTCATGGATATTCAGCGAGCGCTGTTCGATGAACGACAGACAGGATTCACACGTGTTGCACGCTTCACCTTCAGGCGTCAGATTCATGCAGTTGATCGTCTTCGCAAAAATACGCGCACACGACGTCTTGCCCACGCCGCGAGGGCCGCAAAACAAATAGGCGTGTGCCAGCTTGTTGCTTTGAATAGCATTCTTCAAAGTCGTAGTCAATGATTTTTGTCCCACGACGCTACCGAAAGTCGCCGGACGGTATTTTCTTGCAGAAACGATGTAATTATCCATTTTTGTTCAATCACCGGCAAAGGTATAAATTATTTTTTATACTTTTGCATCAATTCAGTAACGGACATGTTTCATTTGAACGATTATTATCAGAAGTACAAATCCATGTGGATGAAGTACAAATATGGCCTGGTGGCGGTTTTTTTCTTTATCATCACGTTTGTGGTGGGAGACAGTAACCTGGTCAAGCGTTATTCGTATGATGAAAAAATCCGCGATCTGGAAAAGGAAATCAAATATTACCGGAAAGAAATAGAAACCAGTCAAAAAAAAATCAACGATCTCCGTTTCAACAAGGAATGGCTGGAACGGTATGCCCGCGAAGAATATTTCATGAAAAAGGAGAACGAAGACGTGTTTATCATTATAGAAAAATGAATCAGCAGACAAGAAGTATCATATTTGCCGTTTCGGGGACACTTGTGTTGACCGGCGCCATACTGTATCTGGGCAAGGGGATGCTTGCGCCTTACCTCTTTGCAGCGGGCGCCGCCGGCGTGACGGTTTGTTACCTCACGGTTCCTTCTCCGCCGTCCGACAACTTCCGGGTTCGCCGGCTGAACCGCTGGAATTCCCTTGCAGGCCTGGCCATGATTGTCGCATCCGTTTTCATGTTCAGGCACCGCATGGAATGGGTCGCCTTTTTGCTCATATCGGCGCTGATACAGATTTATACAGCGTTCGTTCCCACCGACAAACCCTAAGGAGCTGTCCGAAAATAAACCACCCATTTACGGGTCTGTTTTTCACCATACTTCCTCCTGAAAAGGCTTACATACCCCGGTATGCGCACATTTTCAGTCGTTGGATGGCAAAAAACGTCTCCCGTCAATTGGGATGGTTTATTTACAGACTGCTCCTTAGTAAAAAGATCCGTTTGATCATGGCCTCATTTTTCTAATAAACATCTATTTCGGCAACGGCCATGAGCGCGTCGTCCACGGTTGCGGTAGCTACCATGCGGAGGTATCTGCCGCTGACCGGTTTTTCAAGACGAATGACCTGCGGCAACGGGTTGTTGCGGATATTGCCAAATTCACCCTTGGCAACGGCTGTCCCCCACCGGTCGGGATGAGAGGCAACGTATAATTCATATTTGTTGATCAGCCCTCCGCTTCCATCCGCAGGAGGTGTATAGATGAAGGTCGAAATATCCGTTAGATCGCCCAGGTCGATACACAATTCCCGTGTTTGTTCGCCGGCCGTCCATACGGTCGCCGGATTTTCATCAAAAGCCCGAACATCTGATTGTTCCGGTAGACGCTTCCATCCCGCTTTTGCCATCCCGAACTCGCGCATGAAAGTTTCGCCGGCCACGCTCCCGTCAAAGCATTTCAGTTTGAACATGCCGCCGGCGGGCAAGGCAATGGGATGCCTGTATTTGGGAGAATCCTTGTCCGGTTCGGAACCGTCCAGCGTATAATGTGCCGACATGTGGGGATTCAGATTCGTCACCGTGACCGTTCCCTGCTTGTTACGTGCGATAGTTGGTACGGCCATCCGTTTGGGTTCCAGGTACAGTCCGGCTTCCGACAGAGCCGGGCAGACAGGCCCCCAAGTCCGTATGCGCACTTTCGACGCCTCGACCGGTTCGCCGCGCAGCAGGCGGTGTGATCCGACGGAAAGCGCTTTGGCAAACAGACGCCAGTCCGCTCCCTCCGCGATTTCCACGGTAACACTGTCAATGCGTTGTCCCAACGGCAGGTATTCCCTCAGGGAAACAATGTTGAAACGGGTCGGTTGGGGAAGTTCCATCGTGATTTCGCCGTGTGTGATCGAGTCGTCCGTACTCCAGCAGGTGTTCCTGTCGGAGTCGATCAGGTTAGACGGCGCAAACCTCCTGCTCCCACCCCTGGTCTGTCCGGCGCTGACCCTGGCACGGGAGGCCAGGTTGACGGAAAATGTTTCGCGGAGCAACTTTCCCAGTCCTCTCATGGATTCTACGTCTTTCGGATGGAATCGACCGCTTTTGTCCGGCGCCAGTCCGAGATCAAAGGCCGCACCCCGTCCCACAGACATGAAGTAGAGATCGAAAAGCGTTTCGGCGGATTTGACGTAGCTGTCCTGACTTTCATGATAAAACCATCCGGGACGAATAGGCACGTCGCATTCGGCCGGCATCCAGTATTTCCCGTTGCGGTGTCCGTTGACCTCCTCCCACCATTTGGTGTAACCGACACCCGGTTGCCCGCCGTCCGGAGCTTCCGGCGTATAGGTCGCCCAGCAAGGCTCTCCGGCCCATCCCTCCTCATTGCCTACCCAGCGTACGTCCCACCCGATATCGCTGAAGATGGCCGAAAGAGGCTGCTGTTCGCGTACGATCTGCCACATATCGTCCCAATCGTAGTACGTGGCGCGGTCGATTTCACGCCGTTCACGCGCTCCGCCGTAATAGCCGTCGCCGCCGTTGGCGCCATCGAACCAGGAGAGGAAAATATCGCCGTACCCGGTATGCAGTTCGCGCAGTTGCTCCCTGTAGCGCTTGATGTATTCCGGCGTACCGTATCCGGCATCGTTCCGGTCCCAGGGCGAAAGATAGACGCCGAACCTGAGTCCGGCGTCGCGCGCGGCATCGGCCAGTTCACGTATCATGTCGCCCTGTCCGTTTCGCCAGGGACTGCTTTTTACCGAATATTCGGTGGTAGAGGTTGGCCAAAGGCAGAAACCGCCATGATGTTTGGCCACCACCAGTACCCCTTTCATGCCGGCATCCTTCATGGTGCCAATCATCTGTTTGGCGTCAAACCGGTCGGGGTTGAAAAGGGAAGCCGGTTCGTCGCCGTAGCCCCATTCCTGATCGGTATAAGTGATGGTCGACAGGCAGATCATCCCGTAGAAATCCACTTCATGCCATTGCAACTGGCCTTCGGAAGGCGTTGCTCCGTAAGGAAGGGGTGCCTCCACCCGGGTGCAGGAAAGGAGGAGAAGCGGGGAAAGAAAAATACATGATTTCAACACATTCATCTGGAATTATTTTGTTGGTGATAAAAGGATGGCGCTAATACATTTCCACAGTCGAAATCAGCGGACAGGCTTTGGCATCCGCAATGCGGAGGCGCAGTCTGGAGGCAGAGACACCGCCGAGCGGAAGAATCCGCTTGTGGCCGATGGTCGTACCCGTGGCGACACGCTCCCAGGCTTTGTCTTTCCATACGTCCACTTCGAACTGCTTCACCCGCTGCCCCAACCGGACGTATTCCCGGATGCAGATGTAATTGAGCGTCCGGGAGCTTCCCAGGTCAATTTCCAGGCTGCCCGAAGTCACGTCGTCGTCCGTCGCCCAGTAAGTTTCCGGATCGCCGTCGGTCACGTTGGCCGCCGCATAGGTTTTGGATTTGCCGCGCCAGGTGTCTGCCGTCGCTTTGGCTTTGGCTGCCAGGTTGTCGGAAAATGCGGCGTCCAGCATCTTTCTCCATCCCTGCAGGGCTTTGACGTCGTTTTCGTGGATCCGTCCGCGGCGGTCGGGGGGCAGGTTGAGCAGGAGGTTGGCGCCGCGTCCGACGGATTCAAGATAGATTTTGAAGAGGTTTTCGGGCGTGCGGACTTGATCGTCTTCCTTTTCGTGATAGAACCATCCCGGACGGATGGAAACGTCGACTTCGGCGGGCAACCACGAAGTGCCGTCTTCGGAACCGGTGTTCAACAGGGCTGTGATGCCCGATTTACCGGGATAGAGCGTGTCAACGGAGAGGGTGCACCAGTTGGTTTCGCCGGCAAACCCGCTCTCGTTGCCGCACCAGCGGATGTCCGGGCCGGCGTCGCTAAACATGACCGCGCGAGGCGCCAGACGGCGGACAATGGCGTGGGTATTCGGCCAGTCGTAATAGATGCGGTTGTCAATTCTCCGCCGTTCGCGTGTGCCGCCGTAGTAACCGTCGCCACCGTTGGCGCCGTCGAACCAGACTTCGACCACTTCACCGTAGTTACCGAGCAACTCCGTGAGTTGATTCCGGTAATAGCTGATGTATTCCGGACTGGCGTACTGTGCGAAGTTCCTGTCCCAGGGCGAGAGGTAGACGCCAAAAAACAGCCCGTGCTTGCGGCAGGCGTCGGCTACTTCTTTCACGACGTCGCCTTTCCCGTTACGGAAAGGGCTGTTTTTGACGGAATGTTCGGTATAAGCGCTCGGCCACAGGCAGAAGCCGTCATGGTGCTTGCAGGTGAGGATTAATCCTTTCAGACCGGCGTCCCGGATTACCGTTACCCACTGTTCGGCGTCGAAGGCGGTGGGATTGAAGATGGAGGGGCTTTCGTCGCCGTAGCCCCATTCCTTGTCGGTGAACGTATTGGTGGTGAAATGAATGAAAGCATATTGCTCCCGTTCGTGCCAGTCCATCTGGATGTTGCCGGGAACCGGCCCAAAAGCCAGGGGAGGCATTACCTCCGTTTGACATGCACTGGATAACAGCAAATACGCGCCTGCGAATACAGATAATTTTTTCATTTTGTTCAAGTGTTAGAGTGATATGGTTGTAAAAATAGCGAAATTCTTTATCAGGGGTTCGGTTTTCGTCTTTGTGATTTGTAATTTAACCTCACTGACGGTCTGAGAAGGAAATCGGTCGATGTGCTTGTGACCGATGTTCGTCCCGGAGGACAGGTCGATCCACTGGCCGTCTTTCTTTCCACTGACCCTGTATTCCAGCACCCGCTCGCCGAATGCAATGTCTTCCTCTATCACGATGCGGTCAATGGAGGCCGGCTGCTCCAGGCGAATGACGTATTCCGTTCCTTTTCCCGCCGTCTGCCGGAAAGGAGTCCCGTAATGCGCCCGGATGGTTTTGCCAAGCTCTTCAATCCGCTTCACGTCTGCTTCGGGAACCAGTCCCCGGTCGTCAATGACGATCCCGAGCAACATGTTGGTGTTTCGTCCGACACTGGTGACGTACTTCGTCATCAGTTCGTCTACCGTGAACATCATCGAATCTTGTCCTGCCGCCCAGAACCATCCGCCCTGGAATGAACGGTTCCATCGCAGGGTGAAATCCGATTCTCCCGGACACCAGTATGGGGCGAACGGGTCACCGTTCAGTCCGTCGATGACGACCGTACCGTCGGCGTTGGTCGTTGAATCGGCGGTTGCCCAGCAGGGATAGGGAGCCACGCCTTCTTCATTTCCTACCCAGCGAATCAGGTTGGGATGACCGTAAGGCCCCTGAAAGGCAATGGCATCAGGTTGGAGTTTCTTCACCAGCGAAAGCACGTCCGCGCCTCCTTTGTCGGCGGAAAGCACGCCGCCGTCGAACCAGATTTCAAACAGTTCGCCGTAATGACTCCACAACTCGGTCAACTGCTGTACCACCATCCTGTTATAAGTATCCTGTGAAACCGGCGCTCCCGGCTGGACAAGTCCCGGATTGTCTACATGGAGATAACCGTTGGCCGTGGTACTGGCATAAATACCCGGTTTGATGCCGTATTTCCGGCAGGAGGCAATAAAGTCCCCGACAATATCGCCTTTCCCGTCTTTCCAGGGCGACTTCTTCACGCTGTAGTCGTGCGCTTCGGTCGGCCAGAGGCTGAATCCGCTGCAATGCTTCGCCACCAGCACGGCATACGTGGCGCCCAGTTTCTGCGCCGCTTCTAACCACTGATCCGTATTCAATTCGGTCGGATTGAACAGCTCCGCATCGGGATGCGTGCCCCACTTTCGAAAATTATATTCCGGTTTGAATACCGGCATGTCTAAATGAATCAATACGCCGATTTCGGCATCGGCCCAAGCCAGTTGAATTTCGTTCGGCACAACTACCGCCGCGCTTTTCGTCTCTCTGCAGGATATGGTCAGCAGTGAAATAAAGCCACATAAAACAAATGCTACTTTTTTCATGTTTGTTCTGTTTACTTTTCCGTTTAATTTTGTGTTTCATACTAAACGCAAGCAATATGCGTTTATTGGATAAGCCTGTCAGATTTAACAAAAGTTCCTCTTCCATTCCCCGGTCGCCCCAATCATTGAAACACGGAGGTATCCTCGGGAGTCCCCCCATAAAAGCTTACAGCCCACCCCAAATAACGGGACCCAAAAGCCCTTCGATTGAAATTTGACCCCTGACGGGTTCTTTTTTGTTTTTGTTCGTGCAGACAGGAGTGATTATTCGATGTTTATTTTCTCCGGGGTTTCATCCCGGGCTACCGATAGGGCCTCCCTGACGGGACTTTGACTGCCCGATTTTCAATTACGGTGATGCTTTTTTATTCCCCGTTCCCAAACGACGCTTAACAGCATTGCTATACTGCACGCGGTATTGTTTTATGCATAAAGAGGTGGTTAGAGGTTAGAAAAAAAAGTGCAACAGCGCCTCCGCAGGGCTTTAGCCCAATCCCCCCACATTGCCGTCCGTTTTAACT
>JAITAY010000053.1 GCA_031283915.1 Tannerella sp. | reverse complement strand
ACAGTATACTTATCATTTATCGTTGTCTTCTTTCTTAATCATTCTTTTTATTTCCTTATCGAAATCGGAAAGCGGTGTTATGAGGAGGGAAAGAAACAGAAGTTACGGTTTGAATACTGTTTCATTTGCCGTTCAGTTTTTTTATGAGCGTCAGTTCGCTTTCGCGGTAAGGCGTAAAATCGTTACGGAACAGGTCGTGTTGCCATACGCCGGTATAGGGTAGATGCTCCGGACGGTGTCCCCATCGGAGGTCGGTTTGCGTTTTACCGTTGACCAATCCCCAGAGGATGGCACCGACCTTTTCTTCTTTCAACAGCGGCATGATGTCTTCGACGGTCGATTTGGCGGGGCGGTTCATCCATTCGCTGCATAACAGCGGACGTCCGTAGTGGCGCAATTCTTCGATTTTTTGAATCATCTGCTCTTTCGTACCGTAACTGTGATAACTGACGACGTCGGAATGGTCGAGTATGAACTGATTAAGCTCTTTGTAATCATTGAAAACGCCGACAGTCAGCGGCTGTACGGGATTGATTTCGCGCGCCCAGGCAAACACTTTTCTAACCAGCGGCAAACTGTATGCGCCCAAGCCGGAATTAGTCGGTTCGTTGTATAAATCCCAGATGAAAATACGCGGGTCGTTTCTGAATTTGCTCATCACCTCTTTCACATACTTTTCGAGTTGTGGATGATAGCGTTCGTCGATGACCATCGTATGTCCGGGCGAAGGCGACCATGCCCAGGCATACCAGCCGGTCAAAGGGTCGGGCTGTTTGCCGACAGCAGGGTCGGTATTTATGCCGAACGCGCAGTCGTCGAAAAAGCAGGGCATGACGCGAATTTTGTGTTTGGCGCATATTTCCAGAAACTGTTCCAGCGTTTTCAGAAACCAGGCCGGGTCGCCGGCATAGACGGCGTGCTGCAATACTACACGCACACAATTAAAGCCCGGATCTTCCGCCAACGCAAGTTCACGGTCTATCAGTTCCGGATTGAAACTTGTTTTGTCCCACATGGCCGTATAGTTAATCGCATCGGAAGGAATATAATTGACGCCGTTAAACCATCCGGCAGCCGCATACCATTGATTTACTCTTTCCTTCGTCCAGCGACGGTTTTTTGTTAATGAATCCGTTGTATATGTCAGATTTTTGAACGCCTGATATTCCGGCAGTGAATAGGGCGTACCGTCCGAGCGAATCAAATCGTGTTGCCAAATGTCGGGTTTCGGCGAATCTTTCTCGCTGCCCCAATGGAAATAAGTCTGTGTCCGTCCCTCGACAAGTCCCCAATGGTAACAGCCGATACGGTCCGACTTGAACAGCGGCAAAATGTTATGCACGGTATTTCCTGCTTGACGACGCAGCCATTCGGTACAAACCGCCGGTCGTCCGGTGCTGTGTGCCCATTGGATTTTATTTTCCACCTCTTTCTTGTCGCCATACGAATGGAACGAGACAATATCGGAGCTGTTACGCATCAGTTTGCTCAGTTCGCCGTCCCAATCGGTGTGTGCTCCGACGGTCAGCGGTTGAGTTGGTTTCACTTCTCTTGCCCAGGCGAAAATAGCTTCCAGCAATTTCGCTTTGAGCTTGCTGTTGCTGTTGCCCGGCTCGTTGTACAGGTCCCAGATAATAATCCGTTTGTCCGAACCGAAAGTACGAATCATATCCTGTTCGTATTTCTTTAACTTCTTCCATTGTGATTCGTCTCTGACCATCGTCACCGGCGGACTTGAAACCCAACCGCTGTTGTGTATGCCCGGAACAGGATTTGGCTGTTGCCCGACTTTGGCGACGTTGCCCGAAAAATTGCAGTCGTCGAACAGAACGGGCATCACGCTGATTCCGTACTTCTCGGCTACGTCGAGGAACTTTCCGAAATTTGCTTTGAACGTTTTGACTTCGGCTTCCCAGACTACATAATTTAAAAACACGCGGACTGAATTAATGCCCCATGCTTTTGCAAGTGCGAGTTCTTTGTCGATGGCCGGCAAATCGAACGTCGCGTTTTGCCACATCTCGACGGCGTTGACAGCCGTCGATGGCAAGAAATTACATCCCACTATCCACGCTTGTTTCGCATACCACTCATTGGCTTTCCCGACACTCCACTGACCGTTGGATAATTGCACTTTTTCACTGTCCGATACTGCTTCTTGAGCAAAAGACAGGCTTGTCAACGCCAACATTAATCCTGTTAAACAGGTCATTCTAAATACTTTTTTCATTTGTTTATTCTATTAAATTTGCATAATACAAAGGTCTGTTTTTTTTTAGTTCTTGCAAATTATACTGCGCAAAATCTTCCCGCGCAGTATAAAATTATTCATATTGTTTATACTCTTCTATCTACTTACGCCGTCTGACTGTCTGCTCACGCCGTCTGACAGTTTACTCACGCCGTCTGACTGTCTGCTCACGCCGTCTGACTGCTTACGCACGCCGTCTGACTGTCTGCTCACGCCGTTTGACTGCTTACGCACGCCGTCTGACTGCTTACTCACGCCGTCCGACTGTCTACTTACGCCCTGGCACGTTTTTTACATGTTGGACATTCACCAAATAGACCTCGAATCCTTCTTCCTCGAGTAGCAGAAACATCGCTATCCGGTATACGCCCGTGGCTTCCATCGCCACACTTTGTATGTGAAGTTCCTTCAACCGGGCCACCAGCCTGCGCAGATCGCAGGTATAACATCCAAACTCTTCTACCGCTATTTCTTTGTCGTTTAGCGGATACACAACCATCATACCAGGGTGGTCCGATACGTCTATGCCGGCAACTTGATGCCGGAGCATTTCAAACTGCGTAATTCTTTTTACCTCTGTTTTTTTTTGACTGCTTTTGTCCACTGTTGTAGATATTAAAAATTCAACATTTGAGTTTCGAGCAAGGGACGGAATAGATGTTTAGGAAAATCTCCCGTACGGTATCAAAGTACCCATTTGGGCTTCTTTTCCATCTGAACCAGACTCCTAAGGGGCGTCTTTGCACCATGGTTTTTTCGGTTTCTTTTGCTCGATACTTTTTTTTGTGTGCAAAAATAACTGTTTTCAGGCTTGGGGAAACTACCCGTTATTTTGGGGTGGGCTGTAAAGCTTTTATTGGGGGACTAGACTATTATCTACTATACTTGTGCACGGCATGATTTGATGACACGGTTACCGGATGGCTTCGTATATCAGTAGAGACGCACGGCTGTGTGTCTCCTCTGTGGCAAGAAACGCACGACCGTGCGTCTCTATGGAGATCACGGTTTTACACCGCGCACAGTATCACTACTTGATTAAGCTCCTTTTTTGATGCTAATTTTTGACTAGCTGTACAAGTATCAACCGTCCGCCGTCTTCTTTTGAAAGCAGAATCTGTTTGCCCTCGGTCAGTTCAACGGCCTGATTGACGGGTATTTTCTTTCCTTCCGTCCGGTCTTCCATGTCGTTGAGCCGCTGATTAACGAGTAACCATTTGTTGTTATGCAGTACGAAATAGCCGACCGGCCGTTTTTGTTCGGGGGTCAGTTTTTCATTGGGTGAAATGTTGCGGTTGACATGCCACAGATACAGATATTGATTGTGATAAACCATCAGGCGATAGTCGTCCGAAGTATAGGCGCCTGCCCTGCGTGAGGAATAGAGGTTTAACACCGGCAGCAGCCCCCGGTATTCCGTCCCGCAGAAGGGACATTTGGGCTTGGTGGTGTTGTCGAACACAAACCACTTGTGCCAGCAGTTCGGATTCTGACAGGGCTGCATCAGGTCAACCGTTTTCAGCAAGGCTTGCAGCCATTCATCGGCCGTCGGCCGCAAATTCGGATGGTGCAGCCCGTCGATGAAAGCCTTGTCGAAAAGTTTTTTCAGGTAGGGGCCGCAAACGGTATACGGAATTTTCGCGGGGTCGCCCTGCGGTAGCTGACTCGGTTGCAGGTCTTTTACTTTTACTCTGTTGGATTTATCTGTCGGATGCTCGACAAACAGGGCGTTGGCTCCCATGGAGAGGTCTTCGTCTTTGACGGGGTCGGTATCCCAAACTTTCCCGCCACGCAGGGGATGACGGTAGAGCAAATACATGTATATCAGCACGGCCAGCGCGTGGCGGTCGGTGGAGATTTTGGGAAGTTGCCGTGCAGGATCGCCCATTTTCAGGTGCTTGGTGGCAATGACTTCCGGGGCAATGAAATCCGGCGTTCCCATGACGTCGGGGGGATATTTGCCGGGTACCACCAGGCCGTCAATGTCAATGATAGCGGCATGGCCGGAAGTGGGGTCGATCAGCACGTTTTTGTAGGAGAGATCGGAATGCGCCAGTCCGGCGGCGTGCAGGCGGTGTACGGCGCGGCTGATGTTGATGAGAATTTGAAAATACTTGAACCAGTCGCCCCGTTCCTGCGGCGCCAGAAATTTGTTTTGATTTTTGGCCGAAGCATACCATTTGCCCTCTTTCTCTTTTCCCTTAATGCCGAGAAAATCATTGTTGATCGAACCGGTCGAAAAGAAAAAATGTGGCTGGTAGGTCGGACATACCACACCCAGTTTGCCGTTGTATTCCACCATTTTGACCGGCCAGCAATACAAATCTTTCCAGTAATCGCCGCCCTGCTGGTTAAAGATCCTGTCGCGGTACACGCCGGTGATGTTCGTCAAACGGTCTCTGGCATTGAAATCCTGCTGGTCGCGGAAAAACGCCACCACATACGATTTATCGGGACTGAAATAGACATCTTTCATTCCACCTGCGCCAATGATGGTATCTACAAATTCAACGGGCGAACCGTCAGTTGCTTTAAGTTTTATTGTATTTGCCATAATGATTGCGGTTTATTTGTTTTTGTATTTGCATCTGCTGTCACTTCACTGCCGGCCTGGCTTTGACGTTTTTTTCGTGCTGGAGCTGGAAAGCGGTTTCATCCTCTTCAGAATAAAATGGCGATTGTTCGGTCATCGTGATTGCCTTTTGACCAGAAATTAAGCCAGTTGAGCAGTTGTTCGGCGGACTGCTCACTGTCCGCGAAATCCACCTTGACGTTATCCTCGTTCATTCCGTTCAAGTCGTCCCAAAGTGCATGCCATTTCTCGATACGATTGAGATTGGCGTCGGTCTCGAATTTCGGGTCGGTAACGCCGTCGGTCATCAGTATCACGGCTGTGAAATCTTCTACAATTTCAAAGCGTGTACGCACACGGTCGCTGAAAATTTCCTGCATGGTGAGGAAACGGGTTTGTCCCGCAAATTCGCCTCCGTCCGCTTCGCCCAAAACCTTTAATTCCGGCGGATCTTGTCGATAAATACCTATGCCGCCGTCACCCACCCAGAAGGCGCCGACAAACCAGCCAAAATCAAACTTTTTACAAATGGTCAACAGTAAAGTGGTTGCGTATTCCTTGAGTTTGCGCTGTTTGGCAGTAGCTTCTTCACTGATTTTTTTATATGCTTCAAAAGCGGCTTTCCCCACAATCTGGTGCAAATATTCATACGTTCCTTTGCGTTCTTCCGTTTTTTTGTTCCAGTAGAGGCAGATTTGTTCTTCCAGCAGAGATCTGATTACAGACAGTTGCGTTTTGCAAACCTCTACCGCCGTCTGACAGGCCAATTGTGCGCCTTTCCGCGAAAAGGGCGCAGAACCTGCGCCGTCGGCAACTACCATTACATACCATTCACTGTCTTCGTCGAAAAACAGCGCAAAGTCATCGTCGCGCGGTTTGCCTTCAATCGCGTGTGAACGCCCGCGCTGACTGGCGGCAACCATATCTTTTCGAACAATATCTTTTTTCCCAAGCCCGAGAAAACCTTGTGTTTTTTTACTTTCAATCTTCACGAACCGCTTATCGGAATCGGGCTTGTAGTACTCAATGTCTCCCGGCGTAGGGAGATTTTTGCTCCACAGTTCTCTCGGATCGGGATTGATAATAAACAGTACATCGCGCGATAACAGCGGTTTATTTTCCGTCCAGTCTTTCCGTTTGAATTTCATTTCAATTTTGTGGTCGCCCGACAGTGTCGGTATACCTTTTATTTTTTTCTCGCCGAGATCATATTGCAAGCCGATTTTTTCCAGTCCCGTAAAAGATACCTCGGCTATTTCCGGCATTCCCAATTTTTCAAAATCGAAATCAATACAGTATGCTTGCTTTACTTTTCCATTCTGAAAGGTGATCTGTTTGTTTTTTATCTGAAAAGCCAATGCTTCGTTTTTTTCTTTTTCCTCTTTTTCTTCCTTCGACAAAGCGATTTTGGCCGAATCAGCCGCTTTCCTTTCCGAAAGGATTTCAGTAACAGGCCTCAACTCGGTATCTGTCGCATTTCCTTTGTGCAGAGACAACGTCGTATCCACGCCCTCATTGCCGGTATTCAGCAAAGTAGCTTCCTGTTTTTCCGGGTCTTTCTTCAATTCGCACACTTGTTCCGCCGATGCTTCCCTTTCGTCGGAACAGTCTGGCAAGGCTTCCTGTGAGGGAGTGTTCAAAAAGTCGTCAAACCGGTCTTTGTTTTGCCGTATAAACTCAACTATTTTATCCGGACTCGCCGTAATGCCGTTTTGAGTGAAAATATCGTTTTCCATACCTTTATCCTCTTGTTCTGTTTATATCAAAACCACCGCCGAATCCGTACTCTCCCTGACTGCCACACCAGGGGCAAGTGCTGATTTTTTCGGTTCCGGTACAGTGAATTTTTCCGCAGGTTGCATCGTGAGCCAGTCCAAACTGGTTGCCGCACCACGGACATGCCGGAGCGCCATACAGCATGTCCGAACTGATTTTCAAATCTACAGCGTTTTCATCAGACAGCTCAAAATAACTGTTGTCCACCTTGAAGGCCCCCACCAGTCTATACCTGAGCTTTACGTCGCCCGTATTATCAAGAAATACGTCCTTCCTGTATTTAATCAGGTATGGTTTTTTCGTGTGCTGGCATTTGGCTACCAAAACAACGAAGTTGTCATCCACAACCGGCTTGTTGTCATGTTTCGACAAATCAACCTTGCTGACGGTTTTGTCAAGAAGCGCCAGTTCAAAAGAGGTTGATTTGTTTTCGATGTTGATGCTGCTTGTTTTAATCGAGTCTGTCACCCATTTGAAAAACTGCCTGTAAGCATTAGCGTCGGCATTTTCAAACTGCAAAACATGTTCGGTCAATTCTCCGAGTATTCGGTTGTCAGCGCTGTTTCCGAAAGAAACGGCAACCAGATTGGTCGAACGCTGCCATTTGCTTTTCCATTGAGCGATCGTCGCCTGCAAATCGCTTTTGCGGTCGGTCGGTACACCGTCGGTAAAAAGAAAAATGATCGGTTTCCAGTCGCCTTTTTGTTCAGCAGTGGTTTTAACGATATTCTTATTTAATTCATACATCAGATGCCCCAAGCCATAGCATAGCGAGGTGCCGCTGCCGACAGGAAATTTCGGAGGATAGAAACTGATGATTTCCTGCAAGGGCGCGAGTGTTTTCGCCTGTCCCGCAAAAGCGATGACCGACACCCAAACGGTTTCCAGGGCATACGGGTCTGTCCTCAATTCCTTGACGATGGTTGCTATGCCGTCCTGTACCCATTCTATCTGGTCGCCAACCATGGATTCGGATACGTCAATGAGAAAATAAATCGGTAGTCGTCTCATAAAAATATTTATAATTATCAACCATCACTTGGCTATATCTTTAAATAGGGTGGGAATTTCTCCATAGACCGGTAATTTTCCATCCCATTTTTCAATAAACATTTGCTGAATAATCAGCGGAGTTAAAGCAGAGGCTTTTAAATCATTTACTCTTTTTTCTGCTTCTGCGGTAATAATCTTTGCTTTCGCATCAGCTTCGGCTTGGCGCAATTTATTTTCTGCCTGTAATGCTTCCTGTGTTGTTTTATTCTTTGCATCAATAGCATCCTTCAACGACTTCGGCGGAATGATATTTGATGTCAATTGTTGAAAAATAAAGCCTTCTTGTTTCAGTGTTTTTGATAAATTGCTTTGTACCTCCTCTTCAAATTTTTGGCGATTGCTCATTAATGAATCTGATGTATATTGATTGGCTACAATCCGATAGCAATCATAGATGACATTTTTTAGAAATCCACTTTCAAGCTCGTTTAATGATTTTCTATATTGCTTGAAAATTTTCGGTACAGCATGTTCGTCTACATAATAGCTGAATGTAGGATCTACGGTAAACTCCGAGCCGTCTTTTGCATTCACAACAAATAAATCATAATCTTTCACTTGTGTGAAAGTTGGGAATTCATAGATCATCGTGAATAATGGCATATAAAAAACATATCCCGTTACTTCCGTAATGTCATCTACTCCTTTATGACTTCCCACCAGGTTGACTCTGATACCGGTGTGACCGGCATCAATTCGTTCCACGGCAACAAAGTACTTAAAAAGAAATATGCCGATGATAAGGATCGCTGTAAGGAATAGAATGATTCTTGTTTTTTTACTTAGCATACTTTTATGAATTAAACGATTAAAATGATTATGAGTATAAATAAAATGATTAAAGAGGTATATTCAATCGACAGATTGTTCCCCAATTTCCATAGTTTAATTGGAACAATTTGGAATAGCTTATCAAAAAACAATTCAATATACGAAAATCTTTTTTGATTTATTGGGAACAGCGATCTTTTATGGGGTTTGATTTGTTTATAAAGAAATAACCCGATAACGACTATTCCTACAAATAGTTTCAAGATGATCATGATGGATATAGAAGAGAAAACAGATCTTGTAACGATGAGCAATAATAATGCGAAGACAACAATGAGAATGGTATCAACCTTTTTCATATCTTTCAAATGATAGTATGAACTTCCGGCGGTGGCGGCGGCAGTACGATTTCGTCGGTTGCGCCAATGCTGCGGTTGCCGACACTGACCGATGCCGATACCCATTTAAAAAACTGTCGAAACGTAGCGCCGTCGGTCGTATCCAGATTCACGATTTTGTCCGTAAACCGGCTTACATTTTCAGTATGTGGGTTTACCCCAACCAAACAGGCAACGATGCTGCCGAAGTGTTTTTGTTGAATGACAGGCACTGTTTGACGAAATATCTGCGCGTCGGAGGCGCGTCCGTCACACATGATGAACAGTAAGGGCATCCAATCGCCTTTTCGTTCAGGCGTACTCAGTATCACCTCGCTGTCAATCTTCTTGCAAACAAAATCCAGCGCTTCGCCCAAATGACTGCCTGCCGCTTCGGGTTGTACGATGGTGGGTATTTGCATGTTTTCGAGTTCGGTAAGCGGCAAAATCTGTTCGGGATTGCGATTGAACGTGATCACGCTCAAATACACCGATTCGAGCGCGAACGGGTCTTGCCGGAGCGACGAAACCATCGTTTCAAGCCCGACTTTGATGGCTTCGATCGGCTCGCCCCGCATGGCGCCTGATGTTTGTATCAGGATATATACAGGTAATCTTCTGCTCATCTCTTTTTCTTTCCGGTAAACAGGGAAAATAAAGATCCCAGCAAGGTGGCGCCCACTTTACGCTGCAAGCCCTGAGCGGTTGTAGGAATACCGGTTCGCCGGGCAAAACTTTGCCGGGCGCCGGTAATTCCTATAGCTCGTTTCCAGGAGAATGACATTCCTGGAATCAACGATTTTCTGCGTCCCATCCCGTTTATACCACAATATTTACTTCGGGCGGCGGAGGCGGTAGTTCGCCAAGCCCGACAACTTCGGTTCCACTGTCCACTTTCTGGCTGCCTGTGCTGACGGAAGCCGAAACCCATTTAAAGAACGCTTTGATGGTCGAACTGTCAGCCGTATCCAACTGCACAACGCATTCGGTAATCTGTTTCAAAACATTGGTATCAGCGCCCTGACCTGCTGCACACGCAACAACCATGCCCGTTTTTCTTTTTTTGAACTCGGTTAACCCTTTCTGCCAGGTATCGGTAGGCCCTCCGTCGGTCATAATGAAAACCAGTGGTTTCCAGTCGCCTTTTTGTTCGGCGGTTGTTTTCACTACTTCACTGTCGATTTTATTGGCGAGCAGTTTCAGCGCATCACCGAGAGAAGTCAATCCGTTGGCTTGAATCGACGGCATTTGAAATGCGGTTAATTCCGTAAGAGGCACTACCTGCTTGGCATTGCTGTCGAAGGTAATTACGCTTAAATACGCCGTTTCGAGCGCATAAGGGTCTTGCCTCAGCGCGCTTACTAAAGTTTGCACGCCGGTTTCAACGGCGGCAATCGGTTCACCCATCATCGAACCGGAGGTGTCAAGTACCAAATAAACGGGAAGTCTCCTTGCCATAATTATAAATATTTGGATATTACGGTTGCTAATGTACTTTGTAAATCTCTGTCGCGTGTCGATTCGCCGATGGCATTGAATTTCCATTCGCCGTTACGCTTGTAGAAAACACCCATTACCATCGAAACGCTGCCGGCAAAGGTTGCATCGTTGGCAATGTCGTAAGTCGCGAAGATTTCGTTCACGCGGCTTGGCGTGCCTTCGTATATACGAATAGAGGCAAAGGGAATGGTTTTGAAATCGTGTCCGCGAAAACTGTTCAGCACAAAAACAATTTTGTCCACTTCGGCAGGCAGTTTCGCCAAATCTACCGTAATAACTTCATTATCCAGTCCGTCGTCGCCGCCCATGTCTCCGGTTAAATCATCGCCACTGTGCCGGATAGAACCGTTTTTGGATTTCAGATTGCCAAAATAAATAACTTCCATGGGGTTATTGTTTGCGTCAAACGTGGCACAGCTTGCATCTAAATCAACGGCTTCCATTGATTTGATTCCTAACCAGTTTTTCTTTTCTATTGCACCCCAGTTCACACCTACGCAGATGTTCTGCAACTTGTTTCCGTTGCTTTTTTCGAGATTGATTCTCTGACCTTTTTCTAATTTTATAGCCATGATTACATTGTCTTGATTTAATTGTACTTGTTTAGATAAATTTCCAGTCCGCCTTTCTGACCTGCACCGACAGCTTCAAATTTCCATTCGCCATTGCGTTTGTAAATTCTTCCGAACTCGACGGCTGTTTCGATCGAAAAATCTTCTTCCAATTCATATTTCAGAAGTTCTTCGTTGTTGTCGGGGTTGTAGATTCTAACAAAAGAATTACGTACCTGACCAAAATTCTGGCGGCGTTCTTCCGCTTTGTGGATGGTTACTACAATGCAGATTTCAGTTGCATTGGGATTGATTTTCGACAAATCCACTTTGATACTTTCATCATCGCCTTCGCCTGCTCCGGTAAGATTGTCTCCGGTGTGCTCTACGGCGCCGTCGGGCGATTTCAGATTATTATAGAAAACAAAATATTCGTCGGACAAACATTTTTTATTTTCTCCGAGAATAAATACCGAAGCATCAAGGTCAAAATCTACACCTGTGCTTGACGAGTTGGCATCCCAACCTAACCCGATTACAAATTTGGGGAGGGAAAGCGCTGCACGTCCTCCTTTTTCCAGACTAATTGCCATATCTTTTATGTATTAAGAAAGTTTTATTTGTTTCCTGCTCTCCATTGCATACCCCAGCCATAACGTTTGTCGCAATCGTCGTGTCCGTTATGGAAGGTGACAAGTTTCTTTACGGTCAGAGAATGGCTGTCGAACAGGATTTCGGCAATGGCACAGAATTTTTCACCGCTGTACTGCTTGCCCATTTCAACCACAATATCCGGATTATCGGGAACTTTTACGGTAACGACAGCATTGGTTTCCGCCCATTTCGCAACGCCTTCATAAATGAAGGTGTATACGGTAATGCGTTTCAAATCCGACAGTCCCTGCGGGTTAATCAATATGTTTTCTCCATCTCCCGCACTGCCGGAACGGTCGTCGCCGCTATGCCAAATCCAGGGCGCTTGCGTGTAACAACCTTGTCGTGTTACCTGATTTTTTGAACCGCCCAGTCCGTGCGCAAATTGCAAGCCATCAATACAGGATTTGTTGCCGTTTTGCAGTTCGTACCAAACGCCCAAATCAAGGTCAACAGACTTATTGCCATTCCAGAATTTAGACCACGCGTTTTGTTTTTCCTGCGACCAGTTCAGGTTGATAACGATTTCTTTCAGTGCGTTATCTCCCTGTTTTGTCAAGTCAATTTTATGACTGTCTCCCTGTTTTTCAAGGGTGATTTTGTTGAGATTAATTGCCATGTTACATGAATTTTTTAGCGTATTTATTACAGAAATATTCCAACCCTCCTTTATAGCCGATGCCCATCGCTTCAAATTTCCATTCGTTGCCACGTTTATACAAACGCCCAAATTCGACTGCGGTTTCAACGGAGAAATCTTCATCCAATTCGTATTTCGCAATTTCTTCATTGGTTTGAGCATTGTAAACACGGATAAAAGAATTTCGTACCTGTCCGAAATTTTGTCTGCGGGCTTCATACTCGTGGATAGTTACCGTAATGATGATATCCTGAATACGCAAGTCTACTTTGGATAAGTCCACCGTCAGCGTTTCATCGTCTCCATCACTGTTTCCTCCGGTCACGTCATCACCGGAAGATTCAACTGCGCCGTCTTTCGATTTTTGATTTCCATAAAATACAAAAAAATCCTGTTCAGGGATTTCCCCGTTACTCCCCAGCATAAATGCCGATGCATCAAGGTCGAAATCGAACCCTGTTCCCTCGTTCGGGTCCCAGCCCAAACCTACTCCTACTTTCGACAGCCCTTTTATTTCTATACGCTGTCCTTTTGTCAAATCTATCGCCATAGTATATAAAATTTAAAAATTCAAATATGTTTCACTTTACTTAATGATGCTCCATCAGTACCACTCCTGGCCGGAAGTGATATTAACCGCAAAGTTACAGAATATTTCCATATTAGAAAAATACAAATAAAAAAATTTCGACACAATAAAAATAACCATACAATGCCGGTCTATCGTTAATAATCAATGCGTATTGTCTGCCAGGGGCAGGTTGTTAAAACAGCGTGCGAGGACGGCAATGTTCAGCGCATCGCCTTCCAGCGAGTCGAGAGGGGTCGAGAGGTAGTAATCGACCGGAAGCATGATGGAAGCGCCCGAAACGGGTTTCGCAAAACCGTACAGCCCGACGCCCCGCGATATGGCATCGGGGACTGTCTCCAGGGGATTCTGTCCGTTCCAGTTGGCCAGGCAGGTGATGAGTTTGGTCTGGGCGCCGGCCAGATCCTTCATGGCCTGCGTGCGTTCGCTGTCGCCGGCCTCGTTCATCAGCCAGTCAACTTCCTTCAGGAGCGTGTTGCCTTCATATTCCCTGCTGTCCACTTCATAGGCCGTCAGCCAGATGATACATTCGGGTTTGGTGCGTTTGGTCGTTTCGCGTATTCGCTCCCATGCCCGTCCGATGGCTTTGCGGCGGAAAGCAAGCGCCATGTCTTCCGTGACGTTCTCTTTCCCGGGGAAGTCTTCGCCCGTCAGTTCGCGATACATCTCTTCCTCGCACGGGAGCCAGCGCAGAGGCGGGAGCGGGTCGCGTCCGCCGCCGGGATTGTAGAACCAGTCCAGCATGATGCCGTCGATGTCCGTTTTCCGGATGGCATCTTCGATGGATGCGCAGAGGTAATCAAGGTATTGGCGGGTCAGGGGAATCTGTTGCCCGCCCATCCGGTAGCAGAGGTCGGGATGGTCATCTTCCCATTTGTTGTTGGCTCCCACGCAGAAATATCCGATAACCTTCATGTTCTTTTGCCGCGCCAGCCGGACCTGTTCGGTCAGGAAGTCGTGTTGCAGACCGGGCTGTTCGGGGATGATGCCGTTTTTGTACCAGGCGTATCCGTTGCACGAAACGGCAAAGGACTGTATTACGTTACATCCCAGGGCGGCATACCATTCTACATGCTCTGCGGGGTTGGCGTCAGCCCACAGCCCCGGCCGGGCAAACCCGTGAGCGCCGCCTTCGCCCCAGTTATAATCAATACAATAAGCTTTGACGGGTTCGTCGGCGGCACTGACTGCCGTTCCGCCCGTCTGTT
This sequence comes from Tannerella sp., assembly GCA_031283915.1. GTDB lineage: Bacteria > Bacteroidota > Bacteroidia > Bacteroidales > Tannerellaceae > Tannerella. The sequence goes on along the minus strand of JAITAY010000053.1, from coordinate 673 downwards.
TCCGCACACAGGCCGTCAACAGACAGCCGAAGATGCACCACATGGGCACCATTTTGCGCCAAGTATTCCAATTGAATAAAATAAACTTTCGTTCCACAGATTAAAAATTAAAGCGTTAAGTAAAAAAGTCTGTTCACAAAAAACGCTTTAAAGATAGGGATATTTTTTTTATACGCTGTGACTTGAAGGAAAAAAAGAGCTGAATTTTTTTTTGAAGCACTATTCTTACCAATGACACGAAAATATACTGTGCGCGAAAATAATTGAATAACTGAGTATTTGAATAAGAAGATGTTCATAATGCGAATTTCTAAGAAACTTTTTTGATTTAACTGTTTTTTGTGACTTTGTAGTCTGAAAACCGGAAAAAGAGGATAGGAAAATGGCCCCAAGCTGCCCATCGCGAACTTTTTCGCACCCTCCTGACGGACTTGATAAATCCCCGGCACGAGCTGGCGCTGCTTGCCAACACAATGGACTGGAAGTATGTTGAGGAAGCGTTTAAAAGTACTACACCGAACACAATAATAGAATATGGACACCACCAACCGTCCTTATAAGCCTTTATAATTGCTCCCGAATTTTTCAAACCGCAAAACGTTCTACAAAATGGTTAAATCTTTTTTTGAGGCGCTATGAAGAAATCCGCACGTGCGGATTTCTTCATAGCGCC
>JAITAY010000052.1 GCA_031283915.1 Tannerella sp. | reverse complement strand
GTTTTGAGCTTGCAAAGTTAGCATTAAATTTCCGGATTACATACAAACTTTAAAATTTCATGTATCTTTGCATACAGTAATAGCATGGAAGTCATCTTCAATTAAGAGGAAGACCTGTCGTAGCCGTTTATTAAAATTTAAATTATATACACATGAAACTTAAATTATTTTTGCCGTTTTCAATCATTTGCTTACTGATAACGACGTGTCAACCGAAAGAAAAAGCGTCATTGATCTTATGGTATAACGAACCTGCCGCCAACTGGAATGAAGCGCTTCCGGTGGGGAACGGTCATGCCGGAGCGATGATATCCGGAGGCGCCGGCAAGGAATTACTGCAATTAAACGAAAATACGCTTTACAGCGGTGAGCCTTCCGTTATATTCAAGGATATAAAAGTTACGCCGGATGCGTTTGAACAGGTAGTAGCTTTACTTAGGAAAAAAGAATACGTAAAGGCAAACGAAATTGTCTCCAAACAGTGGCTTGGCCGTCTGCATCAGTATTACCAACCATTCGGGGATTTGCATATCGAGAGTAATGCAAAAGGCGACATCTCCGGCTACAAAAGGGAATTGAATATCTCGGAGGCTATTGCAAAAACAACATTTACACAAGGTGGCATTACGTATACGCGTGAGATATTTGCGTCGAACCCGGATAACGTCATTATAATCAGACTAATAAGCGACAAACCGGCAGGTATTGACGTGAATCTCCGCTTTGACAGCCCTCATCCTGCGGCATTGCAAAGTGTGGAGAACGGCCGCCTTATCCTCAAAGGGAAAGCTCCGGGATATGCAGAACGCCGCACGTTCGAGCAGATAGAAGCCTGGGGTGATCAATATAAACACCCCGAGCTGTATGATGATAAAGGTAACCGTAAATTCAATAAACGGACGCTATACGGCGATGAAATCGAGAATAAGGGGATGCCGTTCGAAGCGCAGATGGAGACCGTTTTGCCGGGAAAAGGCGAATTGACGATTACCGGCGACGGCGTACATGTATTTGATACGGATGAAGTTTATTTTGTGATTGCGCTTGCAACCGGTTTTAACGGATATGACAAAAGCCCGACGACAGAAGGCGTTAATCCATCGGAAAAAGCCGGGAACATGCTCGCTAATGCATTGAAATACAACTATAAAACATTGAAAAAGCGTCATATGGATGATTACAAAGCGCTCTTCGACCGTGTTTCTATCGATCTCCCTTCTACGGACGAACAGAAAAATCTCCCGACAGACGAACGGATTATACGTTTCTCAGACCATCCCGACCCCGATCTGGCCGCACTTCTGTACCAATTCGGGCGTTATCTGATGATAAGCGGTTCGCGTCCGGGCGGGCAGCCCCTCAACCTTCAGGGGATGTGGAACAAAGAGATCATTCCGCCGTGGAACTGCGGGTATACGCAGAATATAAATGCCGAAATGAATTACTGGCCGGCGGAGATTACGAATCTTACGGAATGTCACGAACCGCTGTTTGGATTGATAAGGGAACTGTCCGTAACAGGAAGCGAAACGGCACGCAACATGTATAACCGTCGCGGCTGGGTAGCGCATCATAATACTTCTATCTGGCGCGAATCTTTACCGAACGACAATGTGCCGACCGCATCGTTCTGGCCGATGGCGCAAGGATGGTACTGCAGTCATCTGTGGGAGCATTACCTGTTTACCGGCGATGAAGATTTCCTGCGAAACGAGGCTTATCCTGTTATGAAAGGCGCCGCCGAATTTTATGCCGACTGGCTTGTCGACGACGGCGAAGGTAACTTAGTGACACCCGCCGGCGTATCTCCCGAAAATTCATTCTTGACAGACCGGGGGGAACGTGCTGCATTGAGTATGGGAACGACGATGGACATGGCTATCATACGCGAAACTTTCACCCGGACGATTCAGGCATCGGAGATGTTTGATGCGGACGCCGTATTACGGGCGGAATTGAAAGAAAAACTGGCACGTCTGTTACCTTATCGTATAGGAGCAAAGGGGCAGTTACAGGAATGGATGTACGATTTTGAGGAAACAGACCCTAAACATCGCCATTTCTCACATATTTACGGACTGCATCCGGGTAATCAGATTACGCAGGAAACGCCGGAATTATTCAAAGCCGCCGCAACATCTCTACATTTACGCGGCGACGAAGCGACCGGCTGGTCGATGGGCTGGAAAATAAACTGCTGGGCGCGTCTGCAGGACGGTAATCACGCATACAAAATTATAACGAACATGTTTAATCCCGTCGGGTTCGGAGACGACAAAAAAAACGGCCGTGCCACCTCAGAAGGCGGATTATTTAAAAGTATGCTTGACGCACATCCTCCGTTTCAGATCGACGGGAATTTCGGCTATACGGCCGGCGTAACGGAAATGTTATTGCAAAGTCATGCAGGATATATACAATTATTGCCTGCCGTGCCGGATGTATGGCCGGAAGGATCCGTCAAGGGAATAAAAGCAAGGGGAAATTTCGAAATATCCATTTCGTGGAATCGGGGAACGATACAGGAAGCAACCATCCTGTCTATAAGAGGAATGCCATGCCGTATCAGAACATCCGTTCCCGTGATTATTAAAAAAGGGATAACCGAAATAACCCGATCGACACGCATGGAACAGAATGGGAAAATATACTACGAAGCATCATTCGCAACCGGTAAAAACGATATTTTTAAAGTATCGAGACAACAGTAACTATGTTCAAATACGCCGCCGACTGCGTCCTTGTCCCCGGATGGCATGTTGAGGTAAATATTTACTTGACCGTTTTGCCTGTCAGCAATCCTATCCCGCGTCCTTTATTGCCGGTAGCGCAGTAATACATGTAAAACGTTTCGTTTTTCGGATTGAAAACCAGCGAGATCTTGTGTGCATACTCTTTGTCAAGTCCGGCAGGATGACCGCCTGCTTTGTAAAGCGGTTCGGGGTCGGCCGTCCAATGCGCCAAATCACGGGAAAACGCAATCATAATGTGCGCTCCGCCTTTGCCAACGCCAAAATAGAACATAGTCCAATGGTCGCCGTCGCGAAAAACTTTTGCGTCGGAAGCAAATTTGGCGTCGTAACCTTCCGGGCGGACATTAATAACCGGATTGAACGGATAACGTACCCAATGAATTAAGTCATTCGACAAAGCAAGCCCCATGTTTTCGATTCCCCCCTGAGCGGCATTGTAGAAATTGTAATAAGCGCCCTCGTGTTCCACCAGCCAGGGTTGATAGATACAATCCTTTTCCCATTCCTTACAATCTTTCTGATAGACCGAAAGTACAGGTTCGTCGGAAGCCCGTGTCCAGTGCAAGCCGTCGGCGCTCGTTGCAACACCTTCATAACCGGGACGTAATTCGTAATCGCCCTGTCGCGGATAACAACCGTAGAGCGTCCAATATTTGTCGTCTTTCTTCCGTATTGTGCGGGGCGTTTTGATGTCCCAACTGTCGTAAAGATAAGCGCCTATAACGCAACCCCCATGATCAAATTCACCTTCTTTCCCGAAGCCCATGGCAAGTCGTGGATTCGTCCAGTGGATAAGGTCCCGGCTTTCCACAACAAACGAATTGTATCCCTTGCCGTTGAATCCGATGAAACTCATATACCAGACATCGGGATTATCCGCTGTTTGATATACGCATGGGACGTCGTAACTGTGAAATTCTTCCGCCCCGGGAATCTTGTAATCCGAAGGAATTACAGGATCGGGATAATACGTCCAGCCGCGGTACGGCGCACTCCATTGTTGCATTGTCTCGGCATCTATCGCTTGCGCCGATTCTTTTATCTGCTGAGCATTCGCGTAATATATCGAAAATGCTATACCGCATATTAAAATAAAATGTTTTTTCATATATAGAATGTTTAATTTTTCAGCACAAATATACATGAAATTTTCAAATTACACATAGAGACATAAAAATTTCCGGCAAAATTTATAGAAGAAAGGTAACTCTTTTTTCGGTTAAATCTTTTTTGAGGCGCTATTGATATTTTTGAGCGCATTTGTTCTCTACCAAACTCAGAGAAGATATATGGGACGCAAGAAAACAGAACAGCCGTCGATAGAGGGTTTATTTTCTACCATAAGCAGTATGCTTGTACTCACGAATATACAGAGCGGCGGGTAATATAATAAACTAATTGGTATGAATTATGGAGCCGATCATTAAAAATTTTATTCAGCCGGCAGACCTCATTTCCGGCATTGTAAACGTGCTGTCAATCCTCGTTGCAGTCTTCAGCGAAGGCCTGCATGTTCTTCTCGACGCGACGCTCCTGCCGTTTGCCGCAGCAGACCCCGAAACCCTCCCGCTGATAGCCGGAATGTTTGCCTTCTGCATAACGAAATCAAGATGCCCGAAGGCTCGCAAGGACAGCAGTTCATCATTAAGGCCGCCTCGCCTTTGAATGGGGAGACGGCCTCGGAGACTGAAAAGGTTGCATTCGCGCTGCTTGTATAAAGCGGCACTTCGCCCCAGAGTTGAACGAGGTAGAAGTATCCCGGTGCGCGGGCAAAATAGGCGCCGCCAAGTGCTGTGTTTTTACAGGTACAGCCCAAAACCTCTATCGTCTTTTTCGGTTTATCTTCCGCAGTTTTCTGCGGGTCGTAAATAGTCACCTTATTTTAATTGTTGCCTGGGTCTTTCACCATTTTCGGTATAACGTGAAAGAATAAGCGTCAGCGCCCCATCGCCGGTAACGTTGCAAGCCGTGCCGAAACTGTCCTGCAAAGCGAAGATAGTGAGCATCAGTGCTGTGCCTGCCTCGTCGAAACCAAGAATACCGGTGATTAAACCAAGCGACGCCATCACTGTGCCTCCCGGAACGCCGGGCGCTCCAATGGCAAAAACACCCAGTAATAGGCAAAACAAAATCATCGCCCCCACCGGAGGTAGTACGCCGTAAAGCGCCAGCGAAACGGTCATCACAAAAAATGTCTCCGTCAGCACCGAGCCACACAAGTGGATATTGGCAAAAAGCGGGATACCGAAACTCACCATGTCGGGACGCAAAACATCCGATTTACGTGCACAACTCAACGCCACCGGCAAAGTAGCAGCCGACGACATCGTACCGACAGCCGTCAGATAAGCCGGAAGATAATGCTTTAACACCCGGAGCGAATTTTTGCCCGAATAAGCCGCCGCCACGCCGTAAAGCAGCACCAGCCAGATAAAATGTCCCACCACCACAAGGAGTATCACGACAAGAAACAGCGGCAACTGATGCGTAACACCGCCTTCGTAAGTCAAAGAGCAAAAAGTACAGGCAATAAAGAACGGCAAAATAGGGATAATCACCTTCACAACAATGGAAATAACTATTTCCTGAAACTCGTCAAGCGTCGCAATAATCCGTTGGGACTTATTCCACACGGCGGCAAGCCCGATGAGAACGGAAAATACCAGGGCACTCATCACAGGCATGATTTGTGGAATCTGCAAGTCGAAAATCGCTTTAGGCAATTCGCGTGTAACATCCGCATTGCCTGCCACGGTAAGGTGCGGAATGATGCCGTAACCCGCCGCCGTCGAGAAAAAAGCCGCTCCGATACTCGATACATAAGCAAGCCCCAATGCAATACCCAACAATTTGGACGCATTACCGCCCAGTTTGGTAATGGATGGAGCTATGAATCCGATGATAATCAGCGGAACGAGAAACATAATCACTGCGCCGGACAAGTGTTGCAGCGTAACAACTATTTGCATTGCAGTTTCGTTGACTATCAGACCGGTTGCTATGCCGATTGCCAGAGCAATTAATAAGCGGAAGGGTAAACTCTTGAAAATCTTCATGTTTTATATGTATAATTACTTCAGATATTTTACGGCAAACTGCACCATTGCTCCCACACCATATTGAAGCGCATCTTCGTCCAAATCGAAACGGTCATTATGATGTTCCGCACCGCTGCCCAACGTTTCGTTTTTTATGCCTGGAAAAACGAAAACCGTAGGCGCCAATTGGCTGTATTTCGAGAAACTTTCGGCAGCATACCATATATACCGGTCATCGGAAACAATTTTACCGGGATAAATTTCTTTCATCGCTTCGCGGGTAAACTGCGTCAGGGCAGGATCGTTGATGACGGGATTCAATTTTATGCCCATTTCACTGTGGAATTTGACGGTACAATTGTGTGCCTGAGCGATATTTTCGCTGACTTTCCGAAACAGGGCAAAGCCTTTTTCGGCTTCCTCCTTATCGAAAAAACGAATCGTGCCTCCGATATAAGCCGAGTTGGGGATGACGTTGTAGACTTCTCCTGCCTGCACCTGCGTGATACCCAAGGTAAGCGTCTTGGTGATGTCACGTTGATTATTCCAGGCAATCGAGATACCTGTCAGTATATTGGCCGCTGCAAATACAGGATTGATGGACAGATCGGGACGGGAAGCGTGACCGCCACGGCCGACGACGTCGAAAGCAACCGTACCTGTACCTGCCATTATCGCGCCTTCACGGATAAAGAGTTGTCCCGTTGGAAGGTTCGATTTGAGGTGATTTCCGTATATAGCGTCGATTTTAAAATGTTTCAAGGCTTCTACCATGGCGTCGATACCCGATCCGGTTTCTTCGCCTTCTTCAAAAATGAATATGATTTTCCCGTTCAACCGGTCTTTGAGTTCATTAAGTATTTTCGCTGCACCGAGCAGGATGGCGATATGCCCATCATGTCCACAGGTATGAGAAACGCCCTTATTTTGAGAAACCCATTTCTTTTGCTGTTTTAAATTGGTTGGACTTTCAGGAATGGGCAAGGCGTCAATATCGGCACGCAAACCGACGGTTTTTCCTGGCCGGTGCGTATCCAACACCGCATAAAATCCGGTTCCCGGCACGTTGGTTACCGGAAGCCCAAGTTTTGCCAGTTCTTCCTGAATGAATTTCGCCGTTTCATATTCCTGCCCCGACAATTCGGGACGCTCATGCAAATAACCGCGCACTTCGCGGATATAGGTATCGACAGCCTGCACTTTGGCGAGCACAGTCTCGGCATTTACCGCCGGTTGTGCTTGTGCGGAAAAGGCGCAGCACAGGCACAGCAGTAAAGATTGGCATATTGTGAAAATTCTTTTTGTATTCATATTGTTGAGTATTTCGTTTGCAGGCGGCTATCATTGGGGCGCGGCGGCAATAAACAGCCCCCATTCATAGTCGGGGTCAAAATAATTCCGCCACGCGCCTTCGTAAAAGTGTTGCAGCGGAAAGACAGTATAACCGTCCTGACGGTGGTCGGTGGTATCATAAGGCTCTGCCAAAATAAGGACGTCGTCGGCAGTGGCGGGCGTTCCCATCGTATCGTAGCCGATGACGATTTGCCAGTGCCCGCCCCAGATATTGCTGCCCACTATCACCGGAATACCGCGCCGGAGGTAGCCCAGGAAAAAAGTCTCGGGAATTGTTTCCGGGCTGGCCTCCGGATAGTCAAAAGTAGACTGATATTCAAATCCGCCAATCGAATCGAATATCCGGAGGAGATGCCTCAGGTAAGTGGTGTCCCGGTCAGTGCCCCGCAAAGCCTGAATTTGTTTTTCATTCAACCCCTGCCGCTTGCCGTAATATTCCAACACCATCAGTACACTAACAGGGCCGCAGGTTACGTTGGTGGCTTGCTGAATGGTTTTGAAACGTTCGAGCAAAACGAGCGAACCCCCACTTTTTTGGTTGTAGAAATCCACCGTTTTGTAGTAGGGAGAGCTTTTTACATCAAAAGCTCCTTCATATTGCGCCGCGCCTGCCAGCGGCAGCGCCGGGTCGTAAGGAATGGTGGCGCTGTCCTGCAAGGGGCGGCAACTTGCTCCAAAGAGCAGTAAAAGGAGGTGTGTAAATAATAAACGTGTCATTCTTCTAATAAATGGTTCACTTTTTAATAGCCCGGATTTTGGGGCGTGATGCCCAAATCTTCGTACTCATACCCGGCAGGAATGGGGAGGCGATAGAGTTTCCCTTTCAGGTTATTCTTTTTGGCCAATTGATTTTCGTGCAACTTGACATAGAGCGGATAGTTGATGCCCTCTACATCGGGGAACGCAGCCTCGATACTGGCTATGGATGCATATTCGTCTTTGATGTATTCAAATCCTTCGAGCGCCGTTTTGACGGTCGATATGTAGTTCCGCCAGCGCACCAGATTGAACCAGCGTTTTAGCTCAAAGGCAAATTCTTTATCCCATTCGGCATACAGGTCTTGCGCCGTCAGCGCCGTCAGGGTGGCCACACCGGCGCGGGTGCGCAACTGGTTGATAACCGGCAACGCTTCGCCGGTTCGTCCAAGGAAGTACAATGCTTCGGCTTTGACTAGCAACACCTCGGCGTAGCGGTAGTCTATGCGGTCGATATTGTTGGGCTGCTCATCGGTGGCTGTCAGCACATCACTTGCCGCCGTGCGGTGAATCCATTTGCCCGGGCGAACCACGCTCACCGGCCAGTCGAGCGTATCTATCGTGCCGTCCGCGTAGTCAACGCGCGTTACATACGAAAGGAACTTGCGGGCGTCGCCGTCCGGGATACGGTTTTTGAGCGTAACGTCTGCATAGCTGAGGTGCGGATCGGTTCTCGGGTTTTTCGGCCAGGTGAATCCGCAATGCGTTTGGTGGTTGCCAAAGTCGTCAATGTCGTCGCCGTCGTGACGAACAGAGAAGATTACTTCGGCGTTGTTTTCGTGATTGACGCCCCAAATATCGTTAAAGTTGGATAGCAGGTGATACTGGGTATTTGCAATCACGGCATTGGCATACTCAACGGCTAATTGCAGCTTTGCCGCATCCGGCGCAGGTTTCGTGGGGTCGGTTTGGCTGTTTGCAATGGATTGAATTTCGGCCACCGTAACCGGCTTCTGCCCCCAGGTGAGGTACAGCTTGGCCAAAATCACATTCACAGCCGCCTGACTGGGGTTGGATTTTTGCGGGTCGTATGCGGGCAAGTGTTCTGCCGCTTCGGTCAGGTTGTCAACGGCTTGCTGGTAAACCTCGTCAATAGATTTGCGTTCGCCCACGATAGCGTCGGAAGTCAAAATCGGCACTTCGCCGAATGTTTGCACGAGCTTGAAGTAGCTGTGTCCGCGAATGAACTTTGCGCGGGCAATCTGGTAGTCCTTTTGCGCCTGTGTAAGGTTTGCACTCACGGGCGCGGCTTCGATTTTTTCGATGGCCAGGTTGGCCGCGCCGATGCTGGTGTAGGGGTCGCTGAACAGCTCGATAACAACGTCGTTCTTCGTGTGGGGTTCGAGTCTGCTAAGCTCCGAAGCACCGCCGGCATTTATCGAGGCAAGCACCTCTGTCAGGCCTTCGAGAAAAGCGGAGTTGTACGAATTTAGCCATTGCAGGGGCACGTACGCGGCGTTAACCAGCGCGGCGGCTGTGGGTTCCTCGTTACTGTTGTTGTTGTTGTCATCCTTGTCGCACGAAGCGAGGGTAAGGAGTAAAAGTGCTACCGGCACTACGGATAAAAAAGTTTTCATGTTAATTTGTATATTTAAATGTTAATACTTATTCCTATCAGGAAACTCCGCGCCGAGGGATAAATCCCCAGGTCAATGCCGCCGGCCACCTCGGGGTCATAGCCCCGGTAAGGCGTCCACGTATATAAATTGCGGGCGGAAACAAACAGGCGGGCGGTGACGCCGTGCGATTTCGCTTTGAGCGAAAAGTTGTATCCCAGCGTGATGTTTCTTAGCTTTAAGAACGAGGCATCCTCGATATA
>JAITAY010000203.1 GCA_031283915.1 Tannerella sp. | reverse complement strand
ATGAAAAGCGCCCATCCTGCGAGATGGAGAAAGATCAGGAGCGCCTGTTTGCTTTTATGCGGCAGTAATTCCATGTTTTTTTGTTGCAAAGGTACTAAAAACTTGTCGCAGGGGATGGGGTGGTAACCTTTACGCGGGAGTACTTTCCGAAGGACGTATCCCCGAAGGACGGGATACCGGCAGTAAAGAATACCCGCAAGCGAAAGGTTCATCAACCGGCTTCCCCTTGCGGGAGGGGAGTTCCTGTTACACTTTCTTTATTTCCCATCCCTGACAGGCATCTCACCCTTTTAAACTGCATGGCGTATAAATGCAGTAAAAACAGGCGCAAGCGATTTTTTCTGCAATGGAGTGTAACATTTCAGGTTCTTTTTCGTCATACCGGTATTATGTATCACAGATAAAATGAAAACAGTATGAAAGTAAGAACAAGCGTATGTAATGTAAGTATGCTCGTCGGTTGCATGTTGCTGGCGGGCGGTTGTTTTTTGTCCGGGAGAATCCGGGGAGACGGCGAACTGGTGACGAAGGAAATCGCCATAAGCGATTATGAGGCCATCCGAAGTCAGGGCGGTGTCATGGAAGTGGACTACAGACAGTCGGATGATACGCCGGGACTGACCGTTACGGTTGACCGGAACATCTTCGAGATGTATGACTTTCATGTGCATGACGGAGAACTGCGAATCGAACCGAAAGAGAAGCACAAACGGGAGAGGTTTGTCCCCACCCGGTTCACGGTAGTGACAAACTCCACCGGTCTGCGCAGGGTGAACGCCTCCGGCAAGACCCAATATACGGTTAGCAGTCCCTTACGAACGGATGAATTGAAATTCAATCTGGCCGGCAGTGCGAAGGTCGATTTGAAAGATTCCGTTATGCTGCGGAAACTGAGTATCGATATCGCCGGCAGCGGTACGCTGAATGCCTTGTACCTGGCCGGGGAAACATTCGACGGACACATCGCCGGTTCGGGGAAAATGAATCTGGGAGGACAGGTTGCCAGGACCTCTTTCGAGATCGCCGGCAGCGGCACGGTGCATGCCTTCGAGTTGCAGACGGAAAATACGAAGTGCGGGATCGCCGGCAGCGGAAACATTGAGATCAGCGCAAACAACAGCCTCCACGTCGACGTGGCCGGCAGCGGGAACGTCAGATACCGGGGGAATCCGCAGCTCAAGACGGATATTGCCGGGTCGGGCAGTATCCGGAAAGCAGATTGAAAGGAGTGGTCAGGGGGGGTAGTGATTATCCAAAAATTCGATCGCTTGACCGGAGGCGATGACATTTTCCGGTTGATACACCGATAAACCATGCCATGCGGGGTATAATTCGTTATCTTTGCGGCAAATTAAATGATTCAGTATGACAAAATATCTGTTATTTGCCCTGTTGTTCTTTTCGGCAGGGATGTATGGACAGTCTCCCGCGGAATCTTCCGACGGGGATGCGGAGTGTACGACGGTGACGGTAGGCCGGAAAGCGTCGGCTGACGGCTCCGTCATGACTTCGCATACCGACGACAGCGGGCGTACCCGCACCAGTATTACGGTCGTGGCCGCCAAAGACCATTCCGCGGGAACGATGAAAAGGCTGTATCGCCGTCATGCCGCAGCCGACGAAAAGGGACGGATGCCGCGTTATGAATTCGTGGAAACGGGTGAGATTCCGGAAGTGGCGCACACGTACCAGTATTTCAATTCCGCTTATCCGTGTCTGAACGAAAAGCAGCTGGCCATCGGGGAATCGACGTTCGGCGGACGCAACGAACTGCGTTCGGGCAAGGGTTTGATCGACTGTTCGAGCCTTTGCATGTTGATGCTGGAACGCTGTACGACCGCGCGGCAGGCCATCCGTACAGCCGGCGAACTGCTCGAAACATACGGATGGAACGACGGCGGGGAATGCCTGACCATCGCCGACAGGCAGGAAGTGTGGCATCTTGAGATTGTCGGTCCCGGGGCGGGGAAAACGGGCGCCGTATGGGCGGCGCAGCGTGTCCCCGACGACCATGTGAGCGTCAATGCCAATGCATCCACCATCCGCGAAATAGACCTGGAAAACGGGGATTATTTCATGGCCTCGTCCAACGTCTTTTCCGTAGCCGAGGCAAACGGATGGTATGACCGGAAAAAGGAGGTCTTCCGTTTTGCGTATGCTTATGCCCCGTCCACGCGGACGTCGGTGGCCTGCCGGCGCCGCGAGTGGCGGGTATTCAGCCTCCTGGCACCCTCGCTGAAGCCGGATGCCAACAGCGAAAATTATCCTTTCTCCGTGAAGCCCGACGCACCGGTAAGGAAGGAAGATATGGTGCGCGTGTTCAAGGATTATTACGAAGGGACGGATTTTGACCTGCGCAAGACGCTGACCGTGGCCGACGACAGCGGCCGGACGGTTGTCTCTCCGCTGGCCAATCCTTTTATGAAAACCGACGAGCTGAAACTGCACAGGATCAATGGCGGCTGGAGCTGGCGGGGCGAACGTTCCATCGCGGTGCACTACACTGTCTATGCTACAATCCTGCAATGCCGCGACCGGTTGCCCGACGAAGTAGGCGGATTGTGCTGGTTTGCGCTCGACAACGTCGCGTCGTCCATCTATGTACCGTTTTACGGGTGTGTGACGGATTTGCCGCAAGCCTACCGGACGTGTGGCCGCGAAACGGGTTTCAGCCGCGAGGCGGCCTGGTGGGCTTTCAACCGTCTGGGCACCCTGGCCGCCAAACGCTGGGGCGAGATGCACGCGGTAATCGACAGTGTATGGATGCCCATGCAGGCCGGACTTTTTGAAAAACAAACCGAAATAGAAACCGAAGCGCTCTTGCTGCTCCAACAGAATAAACGGACGGAGGCTATTGATTTCCTCACCCGCTACAGTAATGAATGTGGCCGCACGGCCATCGAGACAGCCTGGCATACGGGCGATTACCTCTGGACGGTGTTCGACGGGAAATGGTAGGGACGAAGGACGAAAAAAAACAGCTGAAACAGAAAGCCGGTGATTGGTGGTTAGTGATTAATGATTAGCGGTTAACAGACAGGCAGTCGCCTTTGTGCACAAATACAGAATAACGGCCTTGCCCCCCATGCGGGGCAAGGCCGTTTCATGTTGTCGGAATGGTTGCCCCCGTGCGGGGCAAGGCAGGTACAGAGCTGCGGAATGGTTGCCCCCGTGCGGGGCACGG
>JAITAY010000190.1 GCA_031283915.1 Tannerella sp. | reverse complement strand
ACCGGACATTCGACCCCGCACAGGGTCAGACAAGGGGAGGGATGTTTCCCTTCTAACCATATAAAATCCCTGACGGGATGAGTTTAGGTAACCTGTTCGATAATCATATTCAGTCGGATGGCGTGAGTAAACAGTCAGACAGCGTGAGCAGACAGTCAGACGGCGTGCGTAAGCAGTCAGACGGCGTGAGCAGACAGTCGGATGGCGTGCGTAAGCAGTCAGACAGCGTGAGCAGACAGTCAGACGGCGTGAGCAGACAGTCGGATGGCGTGCGTAAGCAGTCAGACGGCGTGAGCAGACAGTCAGACGGCGTGCGTAAACAGTCAGACGGCGTGAGCAGACAGTCAGAGGGCGTGCGTAGACAGTCGGACGGCGTGCGTAGACAGTCAGACGGCGTGCGTAGACAGTCAGACGGCGTGCGTAGACAGTCGGACGGCGTGAGCAAGCAGTCAGACGGCGTGAGCAGACAGTCAGACGGCGTGCGTAGACAGTCAGACGGCGTGCGTAAGTAGTCGGACGGCGTGCGTAAGCAGTCAGACGGCGTGCGTAGACAGTCAGACGGCGTAAGTCGATAGCGACTACTCTCACTCTCCCCTGTTTACCACCTCCTACAGCGACGGTATTCGGGCTAAGGCCGTAACCTGCCGCGAAGTGACGCGCTCAACATGAAGCAGAACGAGCTTGAAAGCGAGCGAACCCGCGTGACCGAACAGGGCATCGACGTCTTCAACGATCATTGGCTCGCGCTACATGTCTTCATGTTCAACACGGAGACAAAGCACACGGAGGGAAACGGAGAAGAAGGCAATGGATATACGGATAAAAACCTTATTTCTACCTTATTCAAATAACAAAACGACCTTAGTAGCCAGGATTGAAACACGTTCCTTACGGTCTTATTGTTCCCCCGCGTTACGCGGAACTTGCGAAGCGAAGCCTTCGCTCATGCCGATTCCGTTCTCCGGCGGATGCTCCTGTGCAGAAACAGCGCTCCCTTGGCCAGCAGGAAAAACAAGATCAATACAATAATAATAAATGTACCGGAGGGGATTCGGAGATGGTACGACAGGAACAGCCCCGTGATGCAGGCACAAAAACAGAGCAGGACACTGCCAAAAATGATTCGCCTGAAATCCGCCGTAAAGAGGTTGACGGTCATCTGCGGCACCGTCAGCATACTCATCAACAGCATGATTCCCACCAGGCGGATGGACAAGACGATGGTAACAGCCATGCAGACGGTCATCAGGTATTCGATAGCCTTTACGGGGATACCCTGTGTGATGGCGAAATCGCGGTCGAACGCCGAATAAACGATTTCACGGTACATCACTGCAAAAATCACGCACAAAACCATTACGAAAGCAGCCGTCCAGAGAATATCGGTTTTCGAGACGGTCAGGATATTCCCGAACAGGTACGATGACAAGTTAGGCGCATAACCGGGCGTAAGCACGATAAAGACCATCCCGATGGCCATTCCCAGCGACCAGACGGCTGCGATGGCCGAGTCTTCGCGCACGCGGTAAGACTTGCTCGCCCATTCCACCCCGAAGGCCGACAGTACGGCAAATCCCAACGCACCCAGAAAAGGGTTGATTCCCACATAAAATCCGATACCCAGGCCGCCAAACGAAGCATGAGTGATGCCACCGCTGATAAAGACCAGCCGTCGCGCCACGATGTATGTCCCGACCACGCCGCAGGCGATCGACATCAACAGGCTGCTCCACAGCGCATGTTGGAAAAACGTATACTGTAAAATCTCCACAAGCCGGTCTTTTTTTATTTACAAATCCATGCTACCGAACCCGCTGTTCTCCGACAATCAGGAACGCTTCATCTTTCAGAGCGTCCGGCAAATGGACGCCGCGCCGTTGCAGGCTGCGCAGCCAGCCGGCCACCTCGCTCTCCCGCAACGTATACAGTACCTCCCGGAAAGCCTCTTCCACCCTCTCCGGATAGGCATTGGAAGGCGTCCCGCGATAGGCGTCCAGCTCCTCGTCGTCGTAATATTCGATGCCTTCTTCGACGGTAGCCGGCAGGCGATCGCGCTCACAAACCGCGTGCCGTCCGCAACAGTCGGCCGGGACGACGGCGGCTTCCGGTTCGACCGCCTTTTCATACTCCGTTCCGAAGCGCCGTTTTCGCTTCCGTTCTTCCCCGAGATTCATTGCAGCGGCAAAAAACCCCAGCACGAGCAGCAAACTGCATGTAATGTACCACATGATTTAATCGTTATTCGTTTCCGTCAGTCCGGTCGTGACCGAAAAACCGGCGTGTCGCAGGTCGTCCCAGAAACGCGGGTAACTCTTCGACACCACTTCCGGACGGGCTATCCGGACTCCTTCCGGACGAACCAGCGCCAGCGGCGCCAGCGCCATGGCCATCCGGTGATCTTCATACGTATGTATGACCGGCGATTCTTCCGCCCTGCACCGCTCGCCATTCCATTCCAGGATCCGGTCGCCCTGCTCGGTGAGCAGATAACCGAATTTGCGCAACTCCGTCCGGAGCGCTGCCAGGCGGTCGGTTTCCTTGATTCTCAGGCTCTGCAACCCGCTAAAGCGAAACGGAAGCCCAAGCGCCACACAGGTAGCCGTCAGCGTTTGCGCCATATCGGGCATATCCGTCAAGTCAAGTTCCAGCCGGTTGCAGGAAGGAGACGCCGTACGTTTCAGCGCTACACCGTCCGGGAGGAACTGCGTTGCTACGCCCAGCCGTTCAAATAGCGGAACGATGGCCGCATCGCCCTGCAAGCTGTCGCGAAACAAACCGGAAAGCGTAATTTCCGCCTGCCCGGAAAGCGCAGCCATCTCATACCAGTACGAGGCTGCACTCCAGTCCGACTCCACCGTAAAAGGAACGGCCCTATAGGACTGCGGGGCGACCGTCAAGGTCTGCCCGCTTTCTTCTACCGTCACGCCGAACTGTTTCATCAATCCGATCGTCAACCGGAGATAAGGCTTGGAGATTACTTCGCCGGTCAGGTACAGCCGCAGCCCGTTCTTCATGACCGGCGCGACCATCAATAAAGCAGAGATGTATTGTGAACTGACGCTTCCGTCCAGTGTCGCTTCGCCGCCCCGCAGGGAGCGTCCCTCCACGCATAGCGGCGGAAAACCCTCCTTCTCCGTGAAAGTTATTTTTGCCCCCAGCGTAAGGAGCGCATCTACCAGGATTTTGATGGGGCGGTTTTTCATCCGTTCCGTACCGGTGATAGTCCACGTACCCGCCTGCCCGGCCAGATAAGCCGTCAGAAAACGCATGGCCGTACCGGCCGCCCTGACGTCGATCCCGGTCGCCCCCGAACGCAGGGCATACAGCATCACGGCCGTATCGTCGCAGTCCGAGAGATTCCCGATTTCCTGCGGATACGGACTCAGCGCATGGAGGATAAGCGCCCGGTTGCTGATGCTCTTGGACGCAGGCAATGCGAGGGCCGCTTTCAGTCCGGCCGGCGCCTTAATCTCGTAATTCATATTTATTCCGAATTTGATACCCGACGCTATTCCCGGGTTGGATTACTGTCTATCAGGCCGCAAAATTAAGCATAAAATAAGGTTTCCCCAAAAACGAGTGAAGCCGATTTCGATAAGCGCTTTTTTCATCGGGAATCATTCAACCACGGAGGCACGGAGGACACGAAGATTTTTCCTCCGTGTCCTCCGTGCCTCCGTAGTTTTGTGTTTTAAAAAGTGTGTCAGGAAATCGCTCTGTTTTTGAACGCTTCCCAACACACACACACATGTAAAATGGAAAACTTCTTATTTTACAATCTTGACCAACTCTGTACCCGCTTTGAACCTGACCGTTTTCCCGGCAGGGATTTGGATAACTTGTTTGGTACTCGGATTGATACCTTTTCGTGCAGACCTCCGGGCTACATAAAAAGTTCCGAATCCTAAAAGACTCACTTTCTCGTCTTGCGCCATTTCGTGGGAGATTGTCTCCATCAAAATGTTAACAGTCTTTTTTACATCAATTTTACTTAAACCGGTCTTCTCCGATACTACCTTAATCAATTTCGTTTTGTTCATATTTGCAATATTTACAGTTAATAATGAATTGTATGTTCTGTATATACAACAAGCAAGCCCTTCTTTTGTTCAAAGGATGCGTGCCAATCGTTTTTTTTTACCTTCTTTCCGTTTGATATGAAAGGGGCCGTCCTTTTCGGTAACCTCTTTTGTTCATACACTTTATTCACTCGAACAGCTTACTTGTTCCATTCCTGTGCGGCCAGGCGTTTGTAATTGTTGTAACGCCATTTCGCATTTTCTTCGGCGGCACGAAACAGTTCGGCGGCTTCGTCGGCTTTGACCGACTTCGACTTGGCCAGAGACGAGAAACGCACTTCGCCCTGAAGGAAGTCCTGGAAACGCGCCCAGTCCGGTTCCTTGCTGTCGAGCAGGAAGGGGTTTTTGCCTTCGGTTTCCAGCGCCGGGTTGTAGCGCCACAAGTGCCAGTAGCCGCATTTGACGGCGTCGGCCTCTTCCTGCTGGCTCTTGCCCATGCCCTTACGCAGACCGTGGTTGATACACGGGGCATACGCGATAATCAATGACGGCCCGTCGAAGGCTTCGGCTTCGCGGATGGCCTTGAGCGTCTGTGCCTGGTCGGCGCCCATCGCTATCTGGGCGACGTAGACGTAACCGTAGGTGGTAGCTATCAGGCCGAGGTCTTTCTTGCGCACACGCTTGCCGGAGGCGGCAAATTTGGCGATGGCGCCTATCGGCGTGGCCTTGGACGACTGACCGCCTGTGTTGGAATAGACTTCCGTGTCGAGCACCAGGATGTTGACGTTCTTACCGGAGGCGATGACGTGGTCGAGACCGCCGTATCCGATGTCGTACGACGCACCGTCGCCGCCGATAATCCATTGCGAACGCTTGACCAGGTAACGGCTCAGTCCGGCCAGTTGACGGGCGACGTCGCAGTCCGGATGGGTCGAGGTGTATTCGTTCAGCATCGGGGTGATGCGGGCGGCCAGTTCTTTGGTTTTGTCGGCGTCGTGGCGGTTGGCAATCCATTCTTCGAACAGGTCTTTCGGCGCACCCATGTTAATAGCTTCGTGCATAAGCCGGACGATGCGTTCGCGCATCTGTTCGTTGGCCAGTTCCATTCCCAGACCGAACTCGCAGAAATCCTCGAACAGCGAGTTAGCCCATGCCGGGCCTTGTCCCTTTTCGTTGGTCGTGTAGGGTGTCGAGGGGATCGAACCGGAATAGATGGAGGAACAGCCGGTGGCGTTGGAAATCATCTGGCGGTCGCCGAACAACTGGGTAAGCAGCTTCACATACGGCGTCTCGCCGCAGCCGGAGCAGGCGCCCGAGAACTCAAACAGCGGCGTGGCAAACTGCGAGTTCTTCACGTTCAGTTTGGTGTCGACCAGATGCTGTTTCGTCTTCACGTGTTCCACGCAATAGTTCCAATGGTCTGCCTCGGACAGTTGCGGCTCCAGCGGCTGCATCTCCAGCGCCTTCGCGCCCTTGAAGCCCGGACATATATCGGCACAGTTGCCGCAGCCCAGACAGTCGAGCACGTCGACCTGTATGCGGAAGGCCATGCCTTTCATGGCAGCCGGCGCTTTCATCTCCAGCGTGTCGAAGGTGGTTCCGGCCTTCTCGCCGGCGTCGAGCACGAAGGGGCGGATGGAAGCGTGAGGACAGACGTAGGCGCACTGGTTACACTGGATGCAGTTGGCCTTGTTCCACGACGGGACCGAAAGCGCTACCCCGCGCTTTTCGTACCGGGAGGTGCCCTGTACCCAGGTACCGTCCTGGCTGGGGGTGAAGGCCGACACGGGCAGCAGATCGCCGTCCTGTGCGTTAATCGGCCGGACGACGTCGTTGATAAAAGCCGGGTCGTTGTTCGGCGTCGCCGGGTCGTCGGGCAACGTTGCCCATGCCGGGTCGACCGTTAATTGGCTGTATTCGTCGCCACGGTCAACTGCCGCATAGTTCTTGTTGACTACGTCTTCGCCTTTGCTGCTGTATGATTTTACAATGAACTTCTTCAATTGTTCGATGGCCAGGTCTACCGGTATCACCTTCGTGATCCGGAAGAAGGCCGACTGCAAGATGGTGTTGGTACGATTGCCCAATCCGATTTCCTGCGCTATCTGCGTAGCATGGATGTAGTAGACGGCGATGTTCTTCTGTGCGAAATAACGTTTTACGCGGTTGGGCAGATGCTGCGCCAACTGATCGCCTTCCCAGAGGGTATTCAGCAGGAAAGTCCCGTTCGGGCGCAGCCCTTTCGTCACGTCGTACATCCGGAGGTAAGCCTGTACGTGGCAGGCAACGAAGTTGGGCGTGTTCACCAGATAGGTCGAACGAATCGGCGTATCGCCAAAACGCAGGTGCGAACAGGTGAAACCGCCCGATTTCTTGGAGTCGTACGAGAAATAAGCCTGGCAATACTTGTCCGTATTTTCGCCGATAATCTTGATGGAATTTTTGTTAGCCCCAACCGTGCCGTCGGCTCCCAGCCCGTAGAACTTCGCTTCATACAGTCCCTCGCCCCCCAAGGCAATTTCTTCCTTCTGGGGAAGCGAAGTGAATGTCACGTCATCCACGATGCCGATGGTGAAATGGTTCTTCGGCATTGCCATTGAGAGGTTCTCGAAGACGGCCAGCACCTGTGCCGGCGTGGTGTCCTTGGACGAGAGGCCGTAACGCCCGCCGACAATCAGCGGAGCATTCGGTTGTCCGTAGAAACAGTCCTTCACGTCCAGATAGAGCGGTTCGCCGCCGGCGCCCGGCTCCTTGGTGCGGTCGAGCACGGCGATACGCTTAGCCGTCGCGGGAACGGCTGCAAGAAAATGCTTTGCCGAGAAAGGACGGTACAAATGGACGGCTACCAGCCCCACCTTCTCGCCCTTGGCCGTCAGGTAGTCGATGGCTTCGCGTGCGGCTTCCGTCACGGTACCCATGGCGACAATCACGCGCTCGGCGCCGTCGGCGCCGTAATAGTCGAACAGGCTGTACCGGCGACCGGTGATGGCCGAAAGTTCGTTCATGTATTCCTCCACAATCGCGGGCACAGCGTCGTAATACGAGTTACACGCCTCGCGATGCTGGAAATACGTATCAGGGTTCTCCGCCATACCGCGGGCAACGGGCTGTTCCGGGTTCAGAGCGCGGGCACGGAACCCGGCCAGCGCCTCCTGGTCAATCAGCGGCGCCAGTTGCGCATCCTCCAGCACCTCAATTTTCTGTACCTCGTGCGAAGTACGGAAGCCGTCGAAAAAGTTCACGAACGGCACGCGCGACCTGATAGTCGACAGATGAGCCACGGCGGCCAGATCCATCACTTCCTGTACGGAACCTTCGGCCAGCATGGCAAAACCGGTCTGCCGGCAGGCCATCACGTCTTGATGGTCGCCGAAAATAGACAGCGCATGTGAAGCTATCGCACGCGCCGACACATGAAATACGCAGGGCAACAGCTCGCCCGCAATCTTGTACATGTTCGGAATCATCAGCAGCAACCCCTGCGACGCCGTGTAGGTTGTAGTCAGGGCGCCGGCCTGCAACGAGCCGTGTACTGCACCGGCGGCGCCGGCTTCCGACTGCATTTCCTGTACCAGCACCGTCTCTCCGAAGATATTCTTCCGGCCGGAGGCTGCCCATTCGTCCACGTATTCCGCCATGGTGGATGAAGGAGTGATGGGATATATCGCCGCTACTTCGCTGAACATATATGATATATGCGCCGCAGCTTGATTCCCGTCACACGTTAAAAATTTCTTTTGCTTAGTCATCTTCTCTGTAATTTACTTTGGTTATATACTCTGTTTCTTACCTTTTTTACCGATTCTTTCATTTACATGGCGACATGCTGTCACGGTTTTATTTCTTTTCTCGTGAAGGTTCCACCTCTGCTACAGTTAATACATGCATCCGAACAGCCACAGCGGAATCACATTCCCGTCACCCGTTTCCGGTCTGTCTATCGCGTAATAGAAAGCCGGATTGTTCTTCGTCCGCTTTTCCCCGCTTTCTATCCGGAAATGACAGGCGCCGTTGACTAAAAAATCGGCGTTTTTCTCACTCTCGTTGACCCGATTGTCCTTCAGCAGTTGGTTGAAGAAAAACGTCCTGTACACGCCCAGTTCGTCTACCGGCATCTGATGGATGGCATAGATCAGATTGGAATTGTAGAGGTAGACTTTCGAAGGCTTGTAGGGAAAGGTTTCCCCTTCGGCGTAGAGCAAATTGATGAGCCGCGCTTCCTTCAGGTACTTGATGTAATTCATCACCGTGGCGCGCGACGCGCCGATGGTCTTGCTCAACTGACTTACGTTCAGGGCGCAGGGCGTATGTAACGACAGCAGATACAGCAGCCTCCGCAACTTGGGCAGGTAATTTTGTTCAATTTGCTTGATGTACAGTACATCCACTTCCAACGTCATGTTCATTGTTTTCAACAGGTTTTCCGAAAAGCTGCGTTTTTCCAGGAAAAACGGATAAAAACCGTGATGCAGATAATCCCGGAAATACGCCTCTGGGTTCGTCTTTGCGCAAATCTCCTTGGCTATCTCGACATGATGTTTCATCACGCCGTCAAACGTACAGGCCGGAAACCGGCTGTCCGTCATCAGATTCAGGTATTCCCGGAAAGAGAACCCGCGCAGATAATACGGAGATACCTTGCCCGACAGATCCGGATTTTCTTCCCTCAGCCGCATCACCGACGAGCCGGTGAACACAATCCGCAGGTCGGGGAAGTGGTCGTAGCAATAGCGCAACTCTTTCGACCAGTTCGGATACTTGAATACTTGGTCAATCAGCAGCACCTTTCCTCCCTGCGCCTGAAATTCGTCGGCGAAATCGACCAGTGTCCGTTCCGTAAAAACGAAATGATTCAGATTGATATACAGACATTCTCTGTTGTCGGGGCCGAAAAATTCATTGGCATAAGAGAGCAAAAAGGTCGTTTTACCCACTCCACGCGAACCCTTGATGCCGATCAGCCGGTCACTCCAGTTGATTTCGTCCATCAATCCGCGACGCACCGGCGAATACAGATGCGCCAACAAGTACTTATGTATCCGGTAGAAGGCCTCCATAGCTTGTTTATTCTTGAATCATATCAGCCGCAAATGTACAAAAATATCCCGATATTGCCATATCGGGATAGCAAAAAGGGTGCATTTTACAATGGTCATGTTCATTTTATTTTCCATCGTGTGAGATCCCCACGTGGCGATTCTTCTCCGAACACTTTTACGTGAAAGCGCAGTGATACACTTTCTTCCCGAACACTTTCGCACGAATAAGAAAAAAGTAACCGTAAAAAGAAAAAAGGGTTGCCGCATCCTGTAGAGACGCAACATTTTGCGTCTCTGTATGCGAAAAAGCGGCGGCGAATCCCGAAAAGCCTTAACCCACATTGCAGCTCATCAGATTATAAAATGCTGTAAACAGGTCAAGTCCATTTTTTCAAATTCCGATTTGTGCACTACAAATTTTCGTTTTGTAAAGGGTAGCGGTTTGTATTTGAGGCGTCGATAAATGGCATTGACTTTGGCTGTCGGATCGCTGCACCGGCGGGTAATGATCACTTCGTCATAGCGGTTTTGAGATACGGTCATAACTGCTTTTTGGGTGTTCATGATGCGGATAATTTCTTTCCACTGGAAATTAATAACAGGCGTTGTTTCCGTTTGGTC
>JAITAY010000243.1 GCA_031283915.1 Tannerella sp. | reverse complement strand
GAAGCCCGATCCGTCGGGCTTTGCCGCCTGCTGACGGGTAAGGATGTACTGGTTGGCGCCTATCCCTGGTATGCCATTGACCCCATTCTTTATGCCTTGCCCATGTCCGTACTGGCCATTGTTTTGGTAAGCCTGCTGACGAAACAGGATCGCGGACATGCCGTCAAATGAACCGGTTTCGGCGTAACAGGCATCCTTGGGCGCTTCCCGCCCAGTCGATCCGCGTTCATCAGTTGCCATTCTCCCCTGCTCAGTCGTTATGCATGATAAAATTTCTGTATCTTTGCCGTAACTTATTTGACACGCAAATGAAAAAGATCGTTGGACTTTGGGTTTTATGCCTGTTAACGGGATGTTCGGGCGCTACGAAAAGAAATACATCCGGGTGTAAAAATTCGGTTTTATACGGATACGTTACTATTTGTTTGCCCGAAATGGGCGGGATGACGGAATGCCGGACACAAAAGGGTGTACAGGAAGTGATTCAGCCTTATTTGGCATCCGGACCGGTGTTGGCATATTACCTGAATAATGAGACGTATAAACAGGTCGATAAACTGAAGGAAATTTCGTATGAAGACTATTTCCTGATGTATGGCGAGTACCAAATGGAAAACTATCACGCCCGGGAAGCAGACCTGGAACGGGCGGAAAAGGACTTGGAACAGACTCTTTTCGACGGGAGTAACTTTGAGCGGATCAGCGACCGTATTGAAGAATATTACCAAACGATGACCGTCGGAAAACCGGCATTAATCGAAAAATATTCACCCAGACCCAATGTCAGAACGATGCTTGTTCTGATCAAATACATGCACGGGGACGTGGAAACCAGTGTCGTGAGCGCCGTCGATTTCGTTCTGCTGAAAAACAGGCTGTTTAATTTGGCCTATTATGTGGCATACACCGGCGGAAAATCCATTGACGGGGCCAAGAACAAAAATAATGTCTTTATTGATAGATTACTGGAGATTAATTAATAAACGGCTGTTGAAAATGGGTTCTCCGGAATCCATTAGTTTTATGGGCCGCAAATCTGCAAGTTTTTATTGACTGCAATTTTAAATGAAGAAAGAAAAACAGGCAAACATGGGAAAGGGTTCGTACCTTTTTGCCAGGTTGGACAACGGAGAAGAAGCTGTCCTTTTTGAAGGGGGTAACCGCATCCCCTTCTTTTGGTTAACACTGTTGGGGCAGGATGATATCGACGTGTTTTACGAACAAATCAGCCTGCGTCCCGCGGACGGGACGCAGCAGCGCAAATGCTGTTTTGAGCTGGACAAGTTAAGGGCGTTGGTGCGGGCAGCCGACCGGCGAAACTACGTGGCACAATATTATGCCTCTTGCCTGCCGTTGTTTGACGACTGGCTCTATTTCATGCAGATCACTGATTTCTCTGACCGAAAAATCTACCTGGATCCGGATGAAATCTGTGCCTGTTACGAAACGCCGGAACGTTTCGTGGACAGTCTGCGCAGAGCCATTACCAGCTTTGACGACAATCGGGAAACATGGTATGAAAGTACGGTTGCCGCTACCTGCGGCTATGAAAGCCGGAATCAGCTTGAAAGAGGCTTTGGCGACTTCTCGAAAGCCTGTCGCGAGATGAACCGAAAAGATATTTACAGTCATTTTGATAAGAAAATTCATTTGGAAAAGAAACAATCTGTCGGGAAAAAAATAGCCTGGGCGGTATCCATAACGCTGTTCGTGGCTTTGCTGGCGGTTGCTGTCTTCTTCTTTGTATTTGAGTGAAGGAAGTACGGCCAATGGTTCCCTGCAGACAGCTCCTTAGGAGCTGTCTGAAAATAAACCACCCCTTTACGGGTCTGTTTTTCACCATCCTTCCTCTTGAAAATGCTTACATACCCCGGTATGCGCGCATTTTCAGTCGTTGGATGGCAAAAAACATCTCCCGTCAATGGGGATGGTTTATTTACAGACAGCTCCTAACTTCCTCTTTGATCATTCTTCCACTGTCACCGAAACGCTGTGCACTTCTCCCCCAATCGGCGGGTTCAGTTTGGACAGCTTCACCTTGAGACGGGTCAATTGCGGGAAAGCAACGCGCAATGCATGGAAAATCCGTCCAGCCACGTGCTCCAGTAAGCGGGAAGGACGTTCCATTTCCGCTTTCACGATTTCATACACATCGGCATAATTAACGGTATCATGCAATTCGTCGCTCTCGAGCGCCACGTCCGCCGTAAACGTATACGAAATATCTACCGTAAAACTATTTCCAACCCGAGTCTCCTGTGGAGAAACGCCGTGATGGGCGTAAAATTTCATACTGCTCAAATCAATCGTCAGTTCCATCGTTTAGTTAATTTGACTGTAAAAATAAAGAAAAACGAGCGATAAGAAAAAAAATTGCGTACTTTTGCGCGAACTCAAACAGAGATATCATGCTGAAGACGAAACAAAATGATGAGCAAACCGGTAATGGCGGTATTTTTAACGTATTGGCCGGTGGTACGGTAATAACCGGAAGTATTGTGACGGAATCGGATTTCCGTCTGGACGGACGAATTGAAGGCGACATCCATTGCAAAGGAAAAATTGTAATCGGGCCGAAAGGGTGTATTCAGGGGAATATTATTTCCGAGAATGCTGAAGTATTGGGCATGGTGGAAGGTACCATACGCATCAGGGAAAAATTAATCCTGAAGTCAACCGCCCGGGTGAAAGGCGATATTTTCATACAGATACTTGAAATCGAGCCTGGAGCCAATTTTAACGGCGGTTGTACCATGTCGGGAAAAAATTCGGCGGAGATAACGGATAAGCTGCCCCCGAAAATCAATCCGATCGGCGCGAAACCGATCGGCCAATAGATGGATATGCCGCGGGTACGGCAGTTAGCAGAGACAGAGCAGCGCTTTCGGTCGCTATGTCCGACAAGGGAGGGGCTGTCCGTCCTGCCGACTGCCGGTTAGGAGCTGTCTGTAAATAAACCATCCCCATTGACGGGAGATGTTTTTTGCCATCCAACGACTGAAAATGCACGCATACCGGGGGTATGTAAGCATTTTCAGGAGAAAGTATGGTGAAAAACAGACCCGTAAAGGGGTGGTTTATTTTCAGATAGCTCCTAAGGTGATATTTTATTTAAATGATTATCGTATTTATTGCCTGATAAGCCCGAAAGGGCTGAATTTTCATAACCGCAATGCCAACGGCTTGCGGAAGTAGCGCCGAAACCCGTTCCCACTGCCTGAAAGGCAGAA
>JAITAY010000169.1 GCA_031283915.1 Tannerella sp. | reverse complement strand
ATGATCATCCGCTTTGAACGCTACGACGTCCGCTGACGGCGCCCTGCGGTCAATTACACAATTATACAAAAACACGGAGACACAGAGACACAGAGATTTTTTCCCCTGTGTTCTCTGTGACTCCGTGTTGTAATGATTTTTTCCCGAAACCGGAATAC
The DNA here is from genome assembly GCA_031283915.1 of Tannerella sp. Lineage (GTDB taxonomy): Bacteria > Bacteroidota > Bacteroidia > Bacteroidales > Tannerellaceae > Tannerella. The sequence goes on along the minus strand of JAITAY010000169.1, from coordinate 5,310 downwards.
GGCCGAACGTTATCCCAGAAATCCCAGCAAGATACCGGCGGCGACGGCCGAACCGATGACGCCGGCCACATTCGGCCCCATAGCGTGCATCAGCAAGTAATTGGTCGAGTCGTATTCCATGCCCACCACCTGCGAAATACGTGCGGAGTCCGGCACGGCCGACACGCCTGCGTTTCCGATGAGCGGGTTGATTTTGTTGCCTTCCCGCAGGAAAAGGTTGAAGAACTTCACGAACAGGACGCCGGCGCAGGTGGCAATCACGAACGACAGTGCACCGAGACAGAATATCTTAATCGAACTCCAGGTGAGGAACTGGGTAGCCTGCGTAGAGGCGCCCACCGTGATGCCCAGCAGGATGGTGATGGTGTCGATAAGCGGTCCGCGAGCGGTCTCGGCCAGCCGGCGCGTCACGCCGCTTTCCTTAATCAGGTTGCCGAAGAACAGCATCCCCAGCAGCGGCAGTCCCGACGGTACCAGGAAACAGGTCAGCAGCAGCCCGACGATGGGGAAAATGATCTTTTCCGTAGACGATACGACGCGGGGCGATTTCATCCGTATCAGCCGTTCCTTTGGGGTCGTCAGCAGCCGCATGAACGGCGGCTGGATGATGGGTACCAGCGCCATGTAGGAATAGGCCGACACGGCAATTGCACCCATCAGGTTCGGCGCCAGTTTGGAAGAGAGGAAGATGGCCGTCGGGCCGTCGGCGCCGCCGATGATGCCGATGGCGCCGGCCTGATTCGGTTCAAAACCTCCTATCTGCAGGGCGATGACGTAGGCGCCGAAGATGCCGAACTGCGCCGCAGCGCCGATAAGCATCAGCTTGGGATTGGAGATAAGCGCCGAGAAGTCGGTCATGGCGCCGATGCCCAGAAAGATGAGCGGCGGATACCAGCCCGACGTGACGCCCTGGTACAGGATGTTGAATACGGAGCCTTCTTCGTAGATACCCAGTTGCAGTCCGGCGTCCTTGAAAGGAATGTTACCTATCAGGATGCCGAAGCCGATGGGTACAAGTAGCATCGGTTCAAATTCGAATTTGATGGCCAGGAAGATAAAAATCAGTCCGACGCCGATCATCACGAAATGCCCGGGCGTGGCATTGTAGAATCCCGTGTAGGAGAAGAACAGTTGAAGGTTCTCGACGAGAAACGATAAAAAACTCTCTTGCATGATTTCGTCGCGTTAGTTGATGACTACCAGTACTGCACCTTCGAGGACGGAGTCGCCCTTTTCGACCTTGATTTCCGCAACCTTTCCGGTGTATTCGGAGGCGATGGTATTTTCCATCTTCATGGCCTCGAGGACAAGCAGTTTCTGTCCCTTCTTCACCTCGTCCCCGACCTTGCAGTCAATGCTCAGGATGACACCGGGCAGCGGCGACTTGACCGCACCTATCGTTCCACCGCCTGCCGGACGCGATACGACCGGTGCGCCTGCCGATGTCGTCGGCGCCTGCACGGGGCGCTTGATGGTGACTACCTGTTTCTTGGCCGGCTTGTCCATCAGCACCTTGTACGGCGTGCCGTTGACCTCCACTTCGGCAACGGTATCTTCTATCTTGTTTACCGTAATGTTGTAGATACTTCCGTTGATTGTATACTTGAATTGTTTCATTTGATAATTTATTTTTATGACAGGATTATTTTCTGAGGGGTTCTCTCAGACCATAGATTTTCGAATTCCACGGCGAATAGTGGCGAGCCACCTTGCGGATGGTCAGTATCGTATTCTCCAGGTCGTGAACGTCTTCCTCCGTTACTTCATAGAGCGCCGCAGCAATGGCGGCGAAAACTTCGCCGGATTCCGGTTCACCGTGTTTCACTTCGCTGTTCTCACTGGCCTTCATCGAACGGCGCCGGCTGGACTTGATGGCTGTCAGCCCGATGTACTTGAAGGAGAAGTAGAGAAGCATCAGCCCGATGAAGACGACGGCCATGGCGGTGACGGTCATGCCCACGCCCCAGGCGTCGTTCTGCCGGAAGTTTTCAATTTTCTCGTTTGTGTCGAGGATTTTGTTGTTGCTGCTCGGCGTCACCTTCGCGAGGTTTTCCCATTGACCGGCGCCGTCGACCGTCAGGCCGTGGCTGATGTCTGCACGTTGTCCGGCAGGGACGACGGTTTCGTCAATCAGCGTCTTGCCGTCGGAATCGTAGAGCGCCAGGTAATTTTCCCCGGAGGGATCCAGATTGAAGTTTACATGAAACGTACCTCGTGCGGCCATCTCGTCCGTCCAGAAGAGCACGTGCTGGCGCGGTGGAATCTTGGTCAGCACGTCGCCCTTGGGAATCATATACTTCCGCGGGTTATTCCGGTCGTTCGTCAGGAAGCATCCGCCGATATTGACCGTGCCCCACGACGTGTTGAACAACTCTATCCATCCGTTACGCACACCGTAGTCGTCCACAAAATTACTCTCGTTGACGACCAGAATTTCGTTAAAACGCATACTGCCCGTTCGCTGTCCCTGCGCCGCAAAAACGCAGATACATATCAGCAACAGGGCGATCCCTGTTCCTTTTCTATTTCCGTTCATCATGCAATCCGGTTAGAGTGGAATATTGCCGTGCTTTTTCGCCGGGTTCGTCAATTTCTTGGTCTGCAGCTGCTGCAGGGCGCGAGTGACGCGGAATCGCGTATTGCGCGGCTCGATCACGTCGTCGATGTAGCCGTATTTGGCCGCATTGTACGGATTGGCAAACAGTTTGTCGTATTCGCTTACCTTCTCGGCCATCAATGCTGCCGGATCGGCCGCCTCCTTGAGTTCCCGGGCATACAGTACTTCGGCTGCACCCGCGCCGCCCATGACGGCGATTTCGGCTGTCGGCCAGGCGTAGTTCAGGTCGCCGCGCAGTTGCTTGCAGCTCATCACGATGTGTGAACCGCCGTAGGACTTGCGTAGCGTCACGGTCACTTTCGGCACCGTCGCTTCGCCGTAGGCGTAGAGGAGTTTCGCGCCGTGCAGGATGACACCGTTGTATTCCTGTCCCGTTCCCGGAAGGAAACCCGGTACATCGACCAGCGTCACCAGCGGAATGTTGAACGCATCGCAGAAGCGTACGAACCGTGCGCCCTTGCGCGAAGCGTTGCAGTCCAGCACGCCGGCCAGGTATTTCGGCTGGTTGGCGACAATCCCCACGGACTGTCCGTTGAAACGGGCAAAGCCGATGATGATGTTCTTGGCATAATCCTGCTGGACTTCAAAGAACTCGTTGTTGTCGACAATCGTGCCGATGATTTCGTACATGTCGTAAGCTTGGTTGGCGCTGTCGGGGATGATTTCGTTCAAAATGTCGTCCAGCCGGTCAATCGGGTCGGTACATTCCACGTAAGGCGCTTCCTCGAGGTTATTCTGCGGGATGTAGCTGAGCAGCTTGCGAATCATGACCAGTCCTTCTTCCTCTGTTTTGGCGGTGAAGTGAGTGACGCCCGACTTGGTCGAATGTACGCTTGCGCCGCCCAGATTTTCCTGGTCGACGTCTTCACCGGTCACGGACTTGACGACTTTCGGGCCGGTCAGGAACATGTAGGACGTTCCTTCCGTCATCAGGGTAAAGTCGGTCAATGCCGGGGAATATACGGCGCCACCGGCACAGGGGCCGAAGATGCCGGAAATTTGCGGAATCACGCCGGAAGCGAGAATATTGCGCTGGAAAATCTCCGAATAGCCGGCCAGGGCATTGATGCCTTCCTGAATGCGTGCGCCGCCCGAGTCGTTGATGCCGATACAGGGAGCGCCCATCTTCATGGCCATGTCCATCACCTTGCAGATTTTTTGCGCCATGGTCTCCGACAGCGATCCGCCGAATACGGTGAAATCCTGTGCGAAGATATATACCAGCCGTCCGTCAATCGTGCCGCTACCGGTCACCACGCCATCGCCCAGGAAGGTTTTCTTTTCCTGTCCGAAATTCGTGCAACGGTGTTTCACAAACATATCCATTTCTTCGAAACTGCCTTCGTCCAGCAGCATGGAAATCCGTTCACGTGCAGTATACTTGCCGCGTTCGTGCTGTTTGTCGATGGCTTTTTCGCCGCCACCCTGCCGTGCCTGATCGCGTAAGGCTATCAGTTCCCTTACTTTTTCAAGTTGATTACTCATTGGTGTATGCTTATTTGTTTTTTTAGCTCTGGTTATTTGTCTGCCGTCATGCAAAGTTCGGTCAGGACGCTACCCGTCGATTTGGGATGCAGGAAGGCGATGCTCAGGCCTTCGGCTCCGGCGCGCGGCGCCTTGTCTATCAACTGTACGCCACCGGAAGCGGCTTCGTCGAGCGCTGCCTGTACGGAGGGAACGGCAAAGGCGATGTGATGAATCCCTTCACCTTTCTTTTCAATAAACTTTGCAATGGTACTGTCTTCGCTTGTCGGCTCCAACAGTTCGATTTTCGTTTGCCCGACCTTGAAAAAGGCGGTTTTCACCTTCTGGTCGGCGACTTCTTCGATGCTATAACACTTCAAACCCAACACATTTTCATAATAAGGCAAATGGGCATCAATGCTTTTTACGGCGATACCCAAATGCTCGATGTGAGAAATATCCATAATGTTTTTGTCTTTAAAAATGTAAATAATTTCGGCTGCAAAGGTAGGGAAAATTATTAATAACCGCCTCGCGACAGCGAACAAATGTACTCGTTAATAATACATAACCCTTGCAAATGTCGCCGGAACGGTACGAACTGCCGGAGATGAATAAAATCTTCGGCTTCGTAAGACTGCACCCGCGGCCTGGGACGCTCAACCCCAAAAGACCGCCGCGAATGGGAACAATTTATGGATTTCAGCGAATGGGAGGACGGGGACTTTGAAATGTCATCAAATTAAGAAACTTCCTTTTCATAAAAAAGCGTGAAAGCGTAAGTGCTAACCAAAACATTTACGGGATGACGACGGTTTCGATGTGTGACCAAGGTCCTTTTTCTCCCGGGTATTTTTCCATCTCATGGCGACGCAAAGAAAGCAGACAGTTAGTAGTCCCCCCATAAAAGCTTACAGCCCGCCCCAAATAACGGGATCAAAAAGCCCTTCATTACACGAAAATAGCAGGGATTGCATATAAGGTTTGTGCGATGTTGTTACACAGGAGTGTTATCCCCATGCGCTTCGGGAAGCCCCTCAAGTGTTCCGTGGAGTTCCCCGGAAGTTCCGTGGAGTTCCGCGGAAGTTCCGTAGAGTTCCGCGGGAGTTCCGTAGAGTTCCCCGGGAGTTCCGTAGAGTTCCCCGGAAGTTCCGTAGAGTTCCGCGGAAGTTCCGTGGAGTTCCACGGGAGTTCCGTAGAGTTCCCCGGAAATTCCGTGGAGTTCCCCG
>JAITAY010000035.1 GCA_031283915.1 Tannerella sp. | reverse complement strand
CAAACTTTGAGCGACGCCCGCCAAACTTTGAGCGACGTTCGCCAAACTTTGAGCGACGCCCGCCAAACTTCGAGCGACGTCCGCCAAACTTCGGGGGATGCCCGCCAAACTTCGGGGGACGCCCGCCAAACTTCGGGAGATGCCCGCCAAACTTTAGAGATACGAAATAAATAACATATACTCATTTTCAACACGGTGACACAAAGCACACGAAGGTTTCCTCTCTCTGTGCCTGCTCGGCGGAACGGCCTGTCTTCTCCGCAGCCTTTTTGCTTTCACGGAGCACTTCAGAGAAGACACGGAGAAAAATCTCCGTGTCATCCGTGTCTCCGTATTGAAATGAATGCCTGGCGAACGCTTCGCTCACCACTCACTTTCTCTTTTTCCACAGTTGATAGCTATTGATCATATTCTGCCACAGGATGTAGGTAGCGGGGGCGATGCTGACTAAGGGATGCAGATAGGTTTGCGCCATCCAGAGCGCCAGAATCGTATTTTTCTGTCCCAGTCCCTGCCCCGAAGAGACCGGGTCGCCATAGCGGCGTCCGATACGTCGCCCGACGAGGAATTGCAGGCAGCAAATCACCAGCGAGGTAAGAGCCAGTCCGATGACCGTCCGCAAATCCGATGCCTTGCGGCTGAGCATGTCGTGGACGGTGATTCCCGTTACAATCACTAAGGCAACCGTCCAGAGGTAGAACGTCAATTTCGGGACACTCAGCAGCGCCCGGTGCACTTTCGGTACCCACAGTCGCAACGCGAAGGCGACGAGTAACGGCAGGATCAGCAGCGGAAAAACCTTGCGACAGATGTGCCAGACGGAGAGCAGGAAAGGCAGGTTTTCGTGTACGCCGATCATCGAAAACTCGATCGGCGCCAGGACGGCCACGGCTATGTTGCAAAACAAAACGTAGGCCGTCAGAAAGCCCACATTGCCCCCCAGCATACCGGTAATCACCGCCGCGGCAGTGGCCGTCGGCGCCAGGACACAGAGCATCGCTCCCTGTGCCACAACCTCGTCGAACGGACGAATCAGTACATAAATCAGCGCATTGCCGGCCAGTTGAATCAGCAGAAGCCAGATATGGGCGTGATGAAACCGGATGTCTTTCCACGACATTTTACAAAAGGTGATCAGCAACATCAAAAAAATGAGATAAGGCGTCAGAAACGAGAGACGCCCCATCCATGCATGAGTCAGCGCTCCGACCGTCATCGCGAGGGGGAGCGTCCATTCCTTGATAAACTTCAACACGTTATTCCTGTATTTCCGGAGCCTTTACTCTCTCTCCGGGATGTACTGTACAAAGGCTTCGATTGCCTCGTAGGAGGCCAGGCCAAGTTTTTGATAAAGTTCGGCGGTAGCGCGGTTGCGGTCTTCGGCACGCTGCCAGAACAGGCGTTCGTCGTCGCCGGGGAAGGGAGCGCTTTCGGCCTGCGACTGGTGCTTGAGGATGGCATTCCGCTTGAAACGCAGTTCCTCCGGGCTGACGGGTACCGCCATCTCGATGTGATCCATCTCCCATTCCGCCCACGCGCCGCGGTACATCCAGATACGACACTGTTTCAGCCACGCTTCGTCCTTCAGCTCGTCGACAGCCGCCAGCACCGCATCCAGACACACCTTGTGCGTTCCGTGCGGATCGGACAGGTCGCCGGCCACAAACAACTGATCCGGACGAATGTCCACAAGCAGTTTCGTCAGGATGTCGATATCCGCTTCGCTCAAGCTGTTTTTCCGGATCATCCCCGTTTCATAAAACGGCAAATCCAGGAAATGGACATTTTCGTCCTTCACGCCCGAATAGCGGCAGGCGGTGCGCGCCTCTTCACGGCGGATCGTTCCTTTCATGAAGAGAACATCCGGATGTTCCGGTTTGCCGGCCGTTTTTTCGTAGCGCAGGAAACGGATGATCTCTTCGGCCTTGCGCCTGACGGTTTCGTCCGCCGTATATCTTGAACAGACATCGCGCAAGTATTCGCAGTAGCGGATGACATCCTCGTCGCTGACGGCAATGTTGCCGGAGGTCTGGTAAGCCACATGCACCTCGTGACGCTGGTCGCAGAGCCGGCGGAGCGTGCCGCCCATCGAAATCACGTCGTCGTCGGGATGCGGACTGAACACAATGACCTTCTTCGGATAAGGGATTGCACGTTCCGGGCGGTTGGAGTCGTCGGCGTTCGGTTTGCCGCCCGGCCAGCCCGTAATCGTATGCTGAATGTCGTTAAATATCCGGATGTTCACATTGTAGGCCGAACCCCACAGGGCAATCAGTTCGCCAAGTTCATGTTCGGTATAATCCCTGTTGGTCAGTTTCAGGATGGGTTTGCCGGTAAGACTGCACAGCCAGACAATCGCCCGGCGGACCAGTTTGTTGTCCCATTCGCACTTGGTAGAAACGAGCCAGGGATGACTGATGCGGGTCAATTCGCCGGCCGCCTGCAGGTCAACGACTACTTTGGCCCCCGTATGATTTTGCAGGCTCGTAGCGGGGAGCGCGTCGTTCGACGTATCCTCCACCAGGCAGCGGACATCGTGCGATTTTCCTTCGCCCCAGGCCACCAGGAGAATGTTTTTGGCCTTCAGGATCGTGGCCAGTCCCATGGTAATCACGCTGGAGGGCATTTGGCTGAACGTCCGGGCAGCTTTCTTGCGCGAATCGTTGTCCAGCATCACCAAATGGGTGCGCGAACTGACGGCCGATCCCGGCCCGTTGAACCCGATGCCACCGGAATGCCCGATGCCGGAAACCAGGTAATCAATGCCGCCGGCCGCCTCGATCTGCTTGTCGTATCCCCGGTAAAGATCGTAGATGGAATCTTCGTTCATGAATCGATCGGGATAATAAACATTGGCGGGGTCAACGTCCACATGATCCAGAAATTCCTCCTTCAGGCGTGCCAGGTTACCGGTAGCCATAGGACTGAGCGGATAAAATTCGTAGATCAGGAAGATGATTACATTGTTGAAACTCAACTGTTCCTCGCGACAGAGCCGGATCCATTCGGCGAATATTTTGCGCAGGGAACGTCCGCCCGAGAGCGCCAGTACGAAATTGCGCGACTGGCTCCGGCTGAGCCGGATTTCTTTGGCGACCTCCTCGGCGACCGCCCGGGAACCGTCTTCATCCTGCTGGAAGATGAACGTCGGTATCTTCTCGAAACGCGCAAGTACCGAGTGCTCATAGGCGCTTTCCGGCTGATAAAACCGTTTCGGTATTTTCGTCAGCGTGATTTTAGAACTCAGATTTGTCTTCATTGATTTATGCAATTTTTTCGCTGCAAAGTTACGACTTTTCACCGGAAAAAATTCATAGGTGCAAGGGGAGATTTCCCTCTGTGTCCTTTGCATCTCCTTGGTGAATATTAAAATATAAACACGGAGACACCCTTAGTTTGCAAAAGGAAAAAGGCAATGTTATACTGCACGCGGTATAGTTTTGTGCAAAAACAGGTAGCTAGTAGTTAGTAGCTGGTAGAATAGTAGTCGGTAGTTCTGTGATACGACGAAGCTGTCTGCTCAAACCCTCACCTTTACGCCTTTCCCTCCAACTGCCGCTTTTCTGCCAATCGCCCTCTACTTACTACTAGCTACTAACTACCCCTTTATGCACAAAACGATACCGCGTGCAGTATAATACTTTAATCATTGCTCTTCGATTTTTTATTCCGGACTGGAAATATTGCGCTATTTCGCCGTCCACAAGCCTGCCGAAGGAGTGCTGATAAAATAAATTTCTTCTCCGTCGGGCAAGGTGTTG
>JAITAY010000389.1 GCA_031283915.1 Tannerella sp. | reverse complement strand
AGCCGACAAGATCATGCGGGGTCTGCCTGTTTTTTTCCTTTACTTTTTGCTCCGTTTTCGGCGCTTCCTTCCTGTAAGTAAATTCCTGGGGACGGACTTCTAACGAGATAACCGGCTCGTCTAGAATCGTACCGAGGAAAAATTTTGCTATGCGTTCGTTTTCCATCAAACGCTTAAATACGACGTCGTATATCGGATTGGCGATGATACAAGACTTCGATATTTTGTTACTCTGTTTTGGGGTACCCATACGTGTTTATTTTTGTATTGAACCGTTTCTTCAGTTTATTCGCAAAGGTAACACTTTTTTATTTCATAAATCGAAATACGCATGGGCGAAATCTCACCAGCCAGGACAGACACAGGAGCATACGGGCACGTTCGGGCTGGAGCCATTCTTGTGGATGTGCAGGGTCGGTGTCATTGGTATCTTTCGACATACATTAAATATATATCCGGTAACCGGATAAAATAAAAATTATAGCCCGCCACATTTCTTGAATCATTGCCCAAATGCCCTTCGAGGTATTGATACTTCCTGGTCGGCCATCCATACCAGGTTTGCGGATTGTTTCCAGTTGTCGGAGACATTTCCCACCATTTACCGGAAGGCTCACCCTGAGCAATTTTGCAATATATCATCTCGGAATTAACCTTATACCGGACGGAATCAAAGAAAGGCTGCAAAACGGAAATCCACAAGCACGGATCCGGGCCGTCTTCCTGGCGGCCGGCCAGTGCTCTGCGCTCCGATTGACTGTCAATATAGGACTGCTTCAACCGGTACGTATGATAACACCGGAATCTTTTTCTACCTTTGCGGAACCTGAAATAAAAAGAAGATGAAGAAAACATTAACAGTGCTCAGCGGTGCGGGCATGAGCGCCGAGAGCGGGATTTCCACATTCCGTGATTCCAACGGGTTGTGGAACAATTACCGGGTAGAAGACGTAGCTACGCCCGAAGGCTTTGCCGCCAATCCGGAACTTGTCCTGGACTTCTATAACCAGCGACGCAGGCAATTGTTGAATACCATGCCCAATGCGGGGCATTATGCTTTGGCGGAACTGGAAAAGTCTTTCGACGTACATATCGTCACGCAGAACGTCGATAACCTGCACGAACGCGCCGGAAGTACGCAGGTGATTCATCTGCACGGTGAACTGATGAAATCCTGTTCCGTAAGCGACGTAAATACACCCTACGATATTCCGCCGGAAAATCCGGATCTGCATTTGGGCGACAAAGACCCGTACGGGAATCAGTTACGCCCCTTCATCGTCTGGTTCGGAGAGTCTGTTCCCATGATTGAACCGGCCATTGAACGGGTATTGTCGTCCGATATTTTCGCTGTCATCGGAACCTCGCTGAATGTCTATCCCGCAGCGGGATTGTTGAGTTACGTCCGCCACGGGATACCCGTTTACCTGATTGACCCCAACGAGGTGAAAACCGGCCGTACGGATATCCATGTGATTCGTACCGGAGCATCGGAAGGCGTCAGGCAACTGAAAAAACTTCTGGAAGAATCAACACAGTCGAACTGACGGAGCACTTTGATTCACGTAAAATCCAGGGGAGAACGCTTCCTTTCATGTTGAGTCCACGATGTCACTAAAAACCGCATGACGGGACTTTGCGGGTTGCACAATGAAATAAAGGAAGACGGTTCCATTATGTGATAAATCCTTCCTCCGCAAAAAACTTTTTTCATTCGCACGCACTCGGAAATCCGGAATTTTCACGTAGTTTTGTATTCGGTTTTAAATGAGAAAGTATATGAAAAAAGCAATCGGATTAGGACTGCTAATCTGCAACATATTGGTTTCACCGGCACAGCAGACGGACATGAGTTGCCGGCTGGGGTTCAGTTACGAGTTCAGTAACAATTCTCACTGGGGGAAGGACAAACCGGTAATTATGAAAGTCTATCCGAAGTCGCCGGCGGAGATGGCCGGGATTCAGCAAAACGACGTCATCGAACAGATCAACGGGTTGAACGTGACGGACATTTCGCCCGATGACGTGGATTCCCTGTTGACGGCCACCGAAAGCCTCGAAATCGAACTGACGGTAAGCAATTTCTCCAGCGCCGCAAAGCGGGTCCCCCTCACGAAGGAATGCCATTCCAGCATCGCGCTGAACGAGAGCCGACTGGCGGAAGCGTTTGCCATGTACAGTGTCGAACGGACGCACAACCGATTGTTTATCTGTCCCTTCGTCACGACTACGACAGATGACTCCGTCGATTTTTCCCGCTTCAAATCCTTCGACTTCACGGTCGCGGAAGACAGCAGCAACGCCAGCATTGAAGAGACGCTGAACGGAACGCTGAAAGCCGAACTGACCGCCAAAGGTCTCCAGCACAACACGCTCAAACCCGATTTCCTGGTTCATACCTATTATACGTATCGCGAAAACCCGCACTTCCGGCGGAAAAGCAAGGAAACCGAAGAACAAGCTCCTGTATTCCGGTACGACATCACACGCGACAAAGTGACAAAGTTCCCCTTCTATCAGTCCTCCACGCCGGAGTCCGAAGCCGAATATCTCCTGCAACTGGGCATCCGTCTCATCGACCAGCGTTTCATTCCGGGACGCATCCTGTGGGAGTGCGAAGCCAACGAACTGATGAGCGCTCCCTACGCAATTAACGAATATGCCCTCATCCATATCCCGCTGATGTGCATGCAATTTCCGTACGTCAAATACAACCGGAACGCCCAGTTCATCCTGACGAAAAAGGCATACAACTACACCGGCCTCAGCTACAGCATCAACCGGCTCAATGAAATCGCCGCTGTCGATCCCATATCGCCGGCCTGGGAAGCGGGGATTCGTCCGCGCGACGTCGTCGAACAGATTGAAAACAAACGGATGGATCATACGGCGGCGGAATTTACGGCGGCTTATCACCAGTTCATTGCAAAAACGTTGAAACATCGCGACAAGAATACCCGCTTCACGGATGCCAACGGTTTTCCGGACTGCATGTACTGGGATCCGGCCAAGGCAACCCAGATTACGAAGGCGTTCGAGAACGACAAGCATTACCTGACGGCCTTTTCTTACCTCTACAGTTTCGAGCCGTACATCAACCTCCTGGGAAGCACCTCCTGTACGTTCGTTGTCCGGCGGAACGGAGAGAAAATGCAGTTCACGCTGCGTCCCGTCTTCCATTCGGAGAAAACGATCGAGTTGAACTGAACCATTTGTTGCGTTCGTGATTTATCCCGAAAATTTTGAATACAAGATCGGATTCGATCAAATCCGGCAGCTTGTTTCCGCCAAATGCCTGAGTACGCTGGGGAAGGAACGGGTAGAAGCGATCCGGTTTTCCGACAGCCGGCACGTCATCTCCGGGCAGTTGGAGCAGACCGACGAGTTCATGCGCATCCTTCAGGGAGACCGGGAATTTCCCGCCGATCATTTCATCGACGTCCGCCATTCGCTGAAGCGGATTCGTCCGGAAGGTCTGTTTCTCGACGAACAGGAACTGTTTGACCTCAAGCGTTCCCTGCAAACGATTCACGACATTGTCCGCTTCTTCCGTACCGGAGACGGCACGGAAGCGGCCTTTCCCGCGCTGACGGCGCTGGCGGGCGACATGCCCGTTTTTCCGGACATCATCCGGCAGATAGACGCTATTCTGGACAAATATGGAAAAGTCAGGGATCAGGCTTCACCCGAACTGATGCAGATCCGGCGGGAGATGAACGCGACGGCCGGCAGCATTTCCCGCAGCCTGCAACACATCCTGCGTTCGGCTCAGGCGGAAGGGCTGGTGGACAAGGACGTCGCCCCGACGATGCGCGACGGACGGCTGGTCATACCCGTTGCGCCGGCGTTCAAACGCAGGATACGCGGAATCGTCCACGACGAATCGGCTTCCGGTAAGACGGTTTTCATCGAACCCGAAGCCGTGGTCGAAGCCAATAACCGCATCCGGGAACTGGAAAGCCGCGAACGGCGTGAAATCATCCGTATCCTGACGGCGCTGACAGACCGGATCCGTCCGCTCGTGCCGGACATCCTGCAATCGTACGCCTTGCTGGCGGAAATCGACCTGATCCGCGCCAAGGCGCTGTTTGCCCTGCAAATCCGCGCCATCAAGCCCGAGACCGTCGATCAGCCGTTGATCGACTGGACGGCTGCCGTTCATCCGCTGCTTTACCTCTCGCACCGGAAGCAAAACAAACCCGTCGAACCGCTGGATATTACTTTGGACGAAAAAAGACGTATCCTGGTCATTTCCGGCCCGAACGCCGGCGGCAAGTCGATTTGTCTGAAAACGGTCGGCCTCCTGCAGTACATGATGCAGTGCGGCCTGCCGGTTCCGATACACGAACGGTCACGCATGGGACTGTTTTCCCGGATATTTATCGACATCGGAGACGAACAAAGTCTGGAAAACGATTTGAGCACGTACAGTTCGCACCTGACGCACATGAAATATTTCGTCCGCAACAGCCATGCGTATACGCTCTTGCTGATCGACGAGTTCGGCAGCGGAACGGAGCCGCTGATTGGAGGAGCCATTGCAGAAGCGTTGCTGGAAGGCTTCAACCGGAACGGGAGTTTCGGCATCATCACCACGCATTACCCGAATCTCAAGCAGTATGCCGACCGCACGGAAGGCGTCGTCAACGGCGCCATGCTCTGCGACCGTCACCGGATGCAACCCCTCTTCAAACTTTCCATCGGCCTGCCAGGCTCTTCGTTTGCCATCGAAATCGCCCGCAAAATCGGACTGCCGGAAGACATCATCGCCGACGCCTCTGCCAAGGTGGGTTCCGATTACATTGAAATGGACGGATTCCTGCAGGACATTGTCCGCGACAAACGTTACTGGGAAAGCAAACGCCAGAGCATCCGGCAGCAGGAAAAGCGGCTGGAAGAGCTGACCGCCCGCTACGAACAGGACCTTGACGCACTGAATGGCCAGCGTCGTGAAATCATGAAAACCGCCCGCCAGCAGGCCGAACAAATCCTTGCGGATGCCAATGCGCGAATCGAAAACACTATCCGCGAAATCCGGGAGGCGCAGGCTGAAAAGGAACGCACCAGGTCTGTCCGGCAAACGCTGGACGACTTCAAGACCTCCCTGCAAGCGGACGGCGAAGACGACGAACGGGCGGCGCACCGGATGCACAGGCCCGGAGAGCGCCGGACGCGAAAAAAGAAATCCGCGAAGCCGCTTTCTCCCCCCTCGCAGGAACAGACGGCATGGGCGGTCGGCGACGCTGCCCGCCTGAAAGGCCAGCAGGCCGTCGGCACCGTTCTTGAACTGAACGGCAAACAGGCCATCGTCGCACTGGGGATGATCAAGAGCACCGTCAAGACCGAACAGCTGGAGAAGGTCAGTCGCGACGTCCTCAGAAAGGAATCCCGGCAGCACACGTTTATCAGCCGGCAGACGGCCGACGATATCTATGAAAAGAAACTGACCTTCAAACAGGATATCGACGTGCGCGGGATGCGCGGCGACGAAGCACTGCAAGCCGTCACCTACTTTATCGACGACGCCATCCAGACCGATGCCGGACGCGTACGCATCCTGCACGGCACCGGAAACGGCATCCTCCGCCGGCTCATTCGAGACTACCTGCACGCCCTCCCCGGCGTCCGGCACTTTCAGGACGAACACGTCCAGTTCGGCGGCGCGGGCATCACCGTGGTAGAACTGGAATAGGACAAATCAGTGGTTAGTGATTAACAGATGGTAAAAGGCAAGCATGCAGCGTTATGAAGGAAAGGAATAAAAATTACGGTTGGATCGAACAGCTTTGTCATATCACGAAGCTGCCGACTACTATTTTACCAACTAACTAACCACTCATCACTCATCACTCATCACTAAAAAAGCAAGCTCATGAACTTCATTCGTTATCCATCCCCCCTCGGGACGCTCTACATTGCGGAAAACGAAAACGCCATCACACACGTCAAGTGGGACGGCACATGGCAAACGCCGGACGGAACCGCCGAAAACGCCACGCCGATCCTGCTGGAAGCCGTCCGTCAGTTATCCGAATACTTCGCCGGTCTGCGGCGCATGTTCGACCTGCCCCTCGCTCCCCAAGGCGCCGCCTTTCAATTGCGGTACCTGGCAGGCGCTCCGGGATATTCCTTTCGGACAGACCCGCTCCTACAAACAGATAGCCCAAGCCATCGGCTGTCCGAAAGGCGCCCGCGCCGTCGGGATGGCCAACAACCGCAATCCCATCTCCATCCTCACGCCCTGTCATCGCGTCATTGGCGCCGACGGCCGCCTGGTCGGCTATGCCGGCGGACTGGACATCAAAAAACAGTTGCTGGCGTTGGAACGCGCGTCCACGGACAACCTCTGAAACACGGAGACACGGAAAACACGGAGGGGGAGACGGCGGAAAAAAATCTCCGTGTACTCCGGGCGCTTCGAATTCTATGTTCAATTCCAAATGTTTTTATAATTATTAACTAGCCTGTAATCTTTTTACTGTATTCATATAATCCACCTGAAAGGAGATCGGAAGAGCACACGTCTGAACTCCAGTCACCT
>JAITAY010000140.1 GCA_031283915.1 Tannerella sp. | reverse complement strand
ATCGGTCGCAACTTAATTTGCGATGGTATAGGAGTTCTGAATTTATCTGCGTGATACCCCGGCTGCGCAAAACGCCGTATTGGAAACAGCGCAGGGGCTCTTATTCGGAAGAAGACATTGCAAGGTTTGAAGCCTTGAATGACAAGTGGAAAGAAATCGATCATGCCAAAGCCCGCCAGGCCATCGTTACATGGGTGCGTGAAACGGGGAATAAGGTCGTTTTATGTCCCGAAATGACTTACGAAGTCGATATCATTGATGAACTGCTGTACGACCCGCTTCCGGACGACGTGAAACCGCAGGTCGTCCGGCACGGTTACTGGTTGCCGGACGAAGCAATGTCGCTCTATGCGCGGATGCATACGCTGCTCAGCTTCGAATGTCATTCACCGATCATGGCGCTCCGCTCCAACCGCCCGGCCTTTTATCTCCGCCAGCCGGAAGACACCATCAAGGGACAGATGTATTACGATCTGGCGCTCTCCGACTGGGTGTTTGAGATAGAAGAATGTTCGGGCGACCGGATTACCGCCCGCTTGATGGAAGTGTATCGCGCGTATGACAAAGCCCGCGAAAAAGCGGCGGAAGCCATCCGGAAAGCCGGCGACCGCTATGCCCTGGCGACGGAAATCATAAGTAAAACGGTTTGAAGATTCAATCCGGCACAGTCAGCCATTCTCCCCGAAGTTCGGCGAAAGATTTCGGCACGGTCGCGATGAACATTTGTCGAAGGCGCGCCCGGCGCCCTTCCCCCGGCATTTCACGAAACGTCTTGTGCACTCCGGGAAGTACCCCGGCGTATAGGGAAAGCGTCTCGGCCGCTTCCGGAAAGAAATCCGCAGTTGCGGAAAACCTCCCGCGATGTTCAAAACGGTTCCCGCAGTTGCGGAAAACCTCCCGCGATGCTCAAAACGGTTTCCGCAGTTGCGGAAAGTTTCCTGCACATTCCGAAAAAAAGACCTATATTTGTAATTTACAACTTAAACAATTATATCCTATGAAAAAGAGAATTTTTTTACCCCTGGTGATATGCTGCATATCTTTATTTTCAGCATTTTCGCAGAAAAACAGTATGGTACTGGTCGAGGCCGAAAGTTTTTCCGACCGCGGCGGCTGGGCGCTCGATCAGCAGTTCATGGATCAGATGGGATCGCCCTTCCTGCTGGCGCACGGTCTGGGGAAGCCCGTCAGCGACGCATCCACGAAAGTGACAATACCCCGGAAAGGCGTCTGGAACGTATATGTGCGTACCTGGAACTGGTGCGCACCCTGGAAAACCGCTGAAAAGCCGGGACGCTTCACGCTCTCCGTCAATGGCGCCATCCTGCCCAACGAACTTGGACTGGGCGACCGGTGGGATTGGGAATATGCCGGCAGCATTGACCTCGGAGCGGGTGAAAACACCGTCACGCTGCACGACCTGACCGGTTTTGCCGGGCGTTGCGACGCCATTCTCTTTAGCCGGGACAAAGATGTCGACATCCCGAACGAAGGCGACGCGATGTACCGCTTCCGTAAAAAGTTGCTTGGCCTTCCCGAAAAACCGGCGGACGGGGGCGTTTACGACCTCGTGGTCGTTGGAGCAGGCACGGCCGGGCTGGGCGCCGCCATTAAAGGCGCAAGGGAAGGACTGAAAGTGGCATTGATTCACGACCGTCCCGTCCCGGGAGGCAATAACAGCATCGAGGTGCAGGTCGTAGCTAGCGGAGGGCTTAACCTGGAGCCATACACGCGGCTGGGCGACGTCGTCAGGGAAATAAAGAATGTTTACCGCCGCCCCGCGCACGTGGACAGCATCCTCGCGGCAACGGAAAACCTCTCCTTCTTCCCCAACATGCACGTCTTTACCCTTGAAAAGGAAGGCGACAGAATAAAATCGGTCATCGCCCGGCACATCGAAACCGGCAGCGAGACCGTGTTTCACGCCCCCCTGTTCGTTGACTGCACCGGCGACGGCAACGTCGGCTTCCTGGCAGGTGCGGAATACCGCATGGGACGCGAAATGCGCGGCGATACGCGCGAAACGCTCGCGCCCGACCGCCCCGACAACATCGTGCTCGGCACGTCGCTGACGTGGTGGAGCCGCGGGACCGCGCAGCCGGCACCGTTTCCCGAATGTGAATGGGCAGTCGCTTTCAACGAAGAATCCTGCGAAAAGGTCACCCGCGGCAGCAACTGGTGGGAGACCGGCTTCCTTTACGACCAGGTGAACGAAGCCGAATACATCCGTGACTACCTTTTCCGCGCCATCTACGGCAACTGGGCTTTCCTGAAAAACAAAAGCAATGCCAAAGCCGACTACGCCAACCGCGAACTGGATGCCCTGTTCCACATCGCCGGCAAACGCGAATCGCGCCGCCTGATAGGCGACATCATGCTCAAACAGCAGGACACCGAAGGCGATTTCATCAAATACGACGACGCCTTCATCACCTGTACCTACAACCTCGATCAGCATTTCCCGACGCCGAAGAACACCTTTTTCTTCCCCGGCGAGGAATTTATCTCCACGATGAAGCACTACTTCAACGACCTGGGCACTCCCCGCCGCTATTTGCGCAACGACCAGGTGATCCCGCCCTACCGGATACCCTACCGCTGCCTGTACTCCCGTAACGTGGACAACCTGTTTATGGCGGGCCGTAACATCAGCGTTTCGCATATCGTGCTCTCCTCATGCCGCGTGCAGGAAACTACCGGTATGATGGGCGAACTGGTTGCGCTGGCGGCGTCACTGTGCAAAAAATACAACTGTTCGCCCAGAGATGTATATAAAAAATACCTGAAAGAATTGGAAAGCAAAATTAAATAAACCGGCGGAAAGTATTCAGGCAGTCAAGGATATGATCCCATTCATCACATAACGTTTCGATGGATGGCAATAAAAAGTTTGCGCCGGCGTCGGTCAGGATGGAGTCGGGTAGGGGGCCTGTGTTGACGGCGATCGTAAACAGTCCTGCCGCCTGTGCGGCTTCTACTCCCAACGGGGCGTTTTCTATAACTATGGCTTCGTCGGGGGTCAGTCCGCCTTTGTCGAGCGCTGTAAGGTAAGGTTCGGGATTGGGTTTTCCTCGTTTTACGTCGAAAGACGTCACCATTCTTTCACGAACGAAAATACCGGGGAAATCATTGTTCAGGCTGTCTAACAGTGTAGATTGTCCGGATCCGGTCACAAGCATGGCAAACAGGCCGTATCCCGTCGTTTTCCGCAATAATTCCGCACTTCCTTTCATTGGTAAAGCCGTGGGGCAAGTGTTGAATATTTCTGTTTTTTCACGGTATATTTTTCTTCTTTCTTCTGTCCCAATGTATTTGCCTTCGCGTCCGGAGATGATATTTATGGTATCATCTCCGGTACGGCCCTCATGCAGGTATACGTCTTCTTCGGTCATATTAAAGCCGTATGACCGCATTATTTGCATCCACGACAAAGCATGGTTGGGCAATGAATCGTACAATACGCCGTCCATGTCGAAAAGCACAGCTTTAAGTGAGAATTTACGATATCCTTTTTCTTTAAGATATTTTTGTGCTGCCGGAATTATTTCATTCATTTTGTTATTGTTTGTTTTTGTAAGGTGTGGTTTTAACGCGGGTTATGCGTTCTTATCAGCCTGTAAATACGATTTCAGTTTGTTCATATATTTCTTTACCTCCTCTGCATTTTCGGCTGCCGGGCTCCATGGCGCCATGTTTTCCGGCGACAACGGGACGAATGGGCCTTGTTTGATTTCGTATACGACGCTTCCCGCTTCCAGAATGATGAGCGTATGCCACACATCGGGCGGTATTTCAGATCCATACGTACCATTGGCCGGATCAAATATCACTGTTTGCGTAATATTGCCGTCGTCGTCAAATAAAAACAATGCCGCTTTCCCGCGTAATAACAGAAAAATTTCGTTTTTATCCGGATTTTTATGCCGGTGCGGACGCAGGTATGTGTCGGGTTCCATCGCGTTGATAAGCCTGTTGACCGGATCGTCAAGCGATTCGTGAAAATTATGATTCATTCGTAAACGTGGCGATTGTCTTGCCCGTTCCGTCGTTTCGTCCAGTAATTTTTTGTCGATAAGTTTCATTTATAATGATGATTATACTTTACTCGTTATATTTTTGTGCAATAGAAAAAGAATAAGCATCTTTGCAAAACCCCTCAGCAATGCAAGGTATGCTTATTCAACTGAATTTATCCGAAGAAGAAATTCGGGCGCTAAATTACAAAAGATTTCGTGAAAAGAGTCTGATTCTACAAAAAAGATTACATGCTTTATATTTGAAGTCCGCCATGGGTCTGAGTAACGAATATATCGGCCAAACAGTAGACGCCCATCGTGTAACAGCGTAGACAGTCAGGTTCGAGCTTATAAGGAGCAGGGAGTGGAAGGAAAAAATCCCGGATGTGGCTGTTGAGGAAGCACAAAACGAAAAATGTTACCTGTTTTTTTGTGATGCCGCCCATTTTGTACTTGCGCCTTTTATCTGCAAAGTCCGGTCTATGGCAAGAATGTTTGTCAAAGCTTCTGCCGGAAGAAACCGCATCAATGTACTTGGCGCAGTCAACGTCATCTCAAAAGAAGTGATCACTCTGATAAATACCACTTTTATTGACGCCGCTGTGATCATCTCTTTTCTTAGCCGTCTCAAGGAAAAACATATGGACAAGCCCATAAAAACAGTCCTCGATAATGCAGGATATCAACACTGTAAAGCGGTTATGGACACCGCGCAGAGCCTGAATATTGAACTGTTGTTTTTACCGCCTTATTCCCCTAATTTGAATGTCATTGAGCGATTGTGGAAGAATGCCTTCTACACCGATTTGGCGTAACATCGGCAAAGTGATTTTATCCTTTTTCCCAAACCATCTCCAAGTTTTTTCCATAATCTCCGTTCAATCTGTTCTTACCGGGAACTCGTAAAAATTCATCTCGTTTTTCATGAGCATGATTTGGTCGAGAATAATATGTCCGGTACGCGCTTTTATTGAGATTTTTATTTCCCCCGGCTGCTCGATATTCAACTTTACAGGGCTGATTGCCTGACCGCGAAGCACGTTTCGTTTCCATGTTTCGCTACGTCCCTTTACACTGTAATCCGGTTCGGCAACAGTTTTATTGTTCAGCAAAACCTCGATTTTCATTCCCGCGCCGTCCACGTCGTGATTGGGGATTGTGCCGATTTTCAGGAAATACTCGCCCGTTTCGGGGATTTCAAAAGTAAAATCGAGTATCTGTCCTTTTTGCATTTCTACCGCCGAAAAGCTGTGCCCTAATCCTTATGTTCCTTTTGTTTTCAAGTTGGTAGCGTTGTCGGCATTGAACGCTTTTACCCAGCTTCTCCCAACGGGCGAAGCGTATTTTTCCTTTTCGGGAGAGTTGGAGGGGGATTCAAAAACGGGCAAGTCGCGCGGACGGAAATCCATTATTCCGGCTCTATAACGTTTGGTATGGGTAAAATATATCCACATGGATTGTATGTCGACAGGCGTTTTCTATGAATAAAAATACATAAAGATTGTAACTGATTGATCTATAAGGAAAAAGCCCGCGTCTAAAAAGTGGTCGGTAACAAACGAGTAACAAAACCGTCAATTTTAACAGTTTGTAGCGGGCTTTTTTTTCAGGACAAAGATACGCCTTCTTTCCGGAAATCAAACACCCTTATCAGTTTTTTTTATCTGATTGAGACATTTAATTACTTCGGATAGTGTCCAGATGTGATGCTGTAAATCCTTATGCGCGTACACATCTACCGGTTTTTCTCCGGTTTCAATTAGTAGTGCATGAATAGACAGGTCTATGTAAGAAGTCAATGTGGCCTGCAAATCTTCTACTAACTCGTTAATGCTAATTGTTCCGATTAAAAACTCATTAAGCTTTGAGAAATCGTACTCCTGATTGACGGTGTTTCGCTCCGTTGGCGTCGTTTGCCGGCTACTGTTCTTTGCCGGAAGACAATTGTTTTCTGTGGTAGACATTACAATAAAATTGTTTCGTTGTGGCAACAGAAAAACGGCGTTACCGCCCCGCTGTCTACCACCTTGAAGGCTGTGGTTCTATTACAGTTCCACACGGGAGTAACGCCGCTATGTTTTATATCCGGGCATAAAAAAAGCCCGCTACTAACAGGCGAATCTAAACCGCCTTCAAGTATGT
>JAITAY010000170.1 GCA_031283915.1 Tannerella sp. | reverse complement strand
AAAACAACCTTAGTAGCCAGGTTGGAAATACATACCCTTACGAAACCTTATTACCTTATGGTTCTGTCGCGTCTGACGCCTTACAGGAATAAGGTAATAAGGTTGGCTTTCTACCTCCTTCCCGCCTACGAAGGTTGTTTTGTTCTTTAAATAAGGTAGAAATAAGGTAGGCTTAGCCAAAACTCAAGTTATATAAGGTTTTTGCAATGTTGTTACACAGGAGCTGGTAGTTAGTAGCTGGTAGAATAGCGGTCGGTAGCGTCGTGAGAGGACGAAGCTGTCCGCTCAAACCCTCACTTCTACGCCTTTCCCTCCAACGGCCGCTTTTCTGCCAACCGCCCTCTACTTACTGCTAACTACCAGCTACTAACTACCCCTTTATGCACAAAACGATACCGCGCGCAGTATAAATGATGAAACCGGCCATCCGGTAGTGGTTCGAACGGGTGTCAAATGGCTGCATTTCAATTTGTCATACGTGTATATTGGCATCAGGGAGGTATCGACACTCTGCACCGAACAGTGCAGACACTCTGCACCGCCCGGTGCAGACACCCTGTACCGCCCGGTGCAGACATCCTGCACTGCCCGGTGCAGACATCCTGCACTGCCCGGTGCAGACATCCTGCACCGGCGGCATCCATTCACGAAGAATGGCGACAGGAAAAAAATATACACTGCGACAATTTGAAATGCACCCCGTCAAATCGACTGCGCTTCGCACGGGCTTTAGGAGCTGTCTGGAAATAAACCATCCCGATTTACGGGAGTTGTTTTTTGCCATCCAGCGACTGAAAATGTGCGCATACCGGGATATGTAAGCATTTTCAGGAATTTGACAGGATAGTAAGCGGTTCACTGTCTTCGACGGCTTACCGGCCACTGCCCATACCGCTTATGGAACTGACAGCGACAGGCACACCCGAAACGCCATCACCCCGGCTCCTTTTGGGCAAACCCGTTCAATTATGCAATTATTCAGTTATTCAACCAATCATACCGCTCGCAGAATCCTTGAATCTTTGAATTTTTATCTCTACATTTGCTGGAAAATAGAGATTTTAACAATGGGTATTTTATTCAAAAAGAAACCGTATACAGTCGGACTGGCATTAAGCGGCGGCGGAGCAAAGGGCTTTGCCCATATCGGTGTGTTCAAGGCGCTGGAAGAATTTGGCATTCGGCCGGACATTATCTCCGGTACCAGCATGGGCGCACTGATGGGATCGCTGTATGCCGACGGCTACCCGGCCGGGGAAATCAAACAGCTTTTCAACGGGCGGGAGTTTACCGAATTTGCCCAAATCCAGCTGCCCAAATCGGGGATATTCGACAGCAGCCGGTTCAGCCTTTTCCTGGAACAGCACCTGCGTGCCCGGCGGTTTGAAGAACTGCAAATCCCGCTGATTGTGATAGCGACGGATCTGGACATGGGGAAAAGTCATGCGTTCACGTCCGGCCCGATCGTCGAAACCGTGCGGGCATCGTGCAGCATACCGGTGCTGTTCAGTCCGGTGCTCATTGACGGGGTGCATTACGTGGACGGCGGACTGTTCCACAATTTTCCCGTGTCGTTCATACGCTCGCAGTGCGAATATGTGATCGGCGTAAATGTCAGTCCTTTTGTGCCCCGCGAATACAGTCAGAACCTGTACAGCATTGCCGAACGTTCGTTTCATTACCTCTTCCGGGCGAATACAAACCCGGATCGCAGAAACTGCGATATCCTGATCGAAACCGAGGCGTTCGGTCAATACGGGATGTTTGACCTGAAAAATGTCGACCTGATCGTCAGAGAAGGTTACAGAACAGCCTTTGCAGCGATGAAACATTTCCTGACCGACGAAAAGAAAAAGACGCTGGCCAGACCTTTCCTGCAAAAATTCCCGAATCTGCAAAAATTCAAATACACTTATCCATAAAATTCGTCAACCTATGAATAGCGACCGGAAAATAATTATTTACCAAACTCTTCCCCGCCTGTTCGGCAACCGGAACCGTACATGCAAGAAAAACGGGACCCTGTCCGAAAACGGGGCAGGCAAATTTGCGGACTTTACGTACCGCGTACTTCACGAAATCCGGCAACTGGGCGCCACACACATCTGGTATACCGGCATTATCGAACATGCCACGCGAACCGGTTACCCGGCATACGGCATTGCCGGCGACCACAGCGCGGTGGTGAAAGGTATCGCCGGCTCGCCCTATGCTGTCCGGGATTATTACGATGTCGATCCGGCGCTGGCCGAAAATGTCTCCTCTCGCATGACGGAATTTGAAGACTTGGTTGAACGGACACATCGCACCGGCCTGAAGGTCATCATCGACTTTGTCGCCAATCACGTCGCCCGCCATTATCACTCCGACGCCAAACCGATCATCGTCAACAACCTGGGACGCCAGGACAATACCTTCAAGCGCTTCGACCCCAACAACAACTTCTACTACCTGCCCGGCCAAATGCTTACGCTGCATTCCGACACGGGAGAAGACGATTTCGAGTACAGCGAATTTCCGGCCAGAGCAACCGGGAACGACTGTTTCAGCCTCCATCCCTCCGCTTCCGACTGGTACGACACCGTCAAGCTGAACTACGGAGTCGATTATGCCGGCGACGGCAGTTGCCATTTCGACCCCGTTCCCGACACGTGGATCAAAATGCTGGACATCCTGCTTTTCTGGGTGGGCAAGGGAGTCGACGGTTTCCGCTGCGACATGGCCGAGATGGTCCCCGTCGAGTTCTGGCGCTGGGTCATCCCCAGAGCCAGGGCAACGCGCGACGTCTGCTTCATCGCCGAAATCTACCGTCCCGAACGGTATCGCGACTATCTTCACGGACATTTCGACTATCTGTACGACAAGGTCGGTCTCTACGACACCCTGCGCGACGTGATCTGCGGAAAGGCCGGCGCTACGGCCATCACGCACTGCTGGCAAAGCGTGGAAGATATCCGCGAACACATGCTTTGTTTCCTGGAAAACCATGACGAACAGCGCATCGCATCCGACTTTTTTGCCGGCTCGGCTGAAGCCGGACTTCCCGGTATGATAGTCGCCGCTACACTCCACGTAAATCCGCTCATGATCTACTTCGGGCAGGAGCTGGGTGAACGGGGCATGGACGAAGAAGGCTACAGCGGACGCGACGGACGGACGACGATCTTCGACTACTGGAGTCTGGAGAGTATCCGGAACTGGATGAACGACGGGCAATTCGACGGAGCTTTACTGACCGAATCACAGCAAACGCTGCGCCGGGCCTACGCCCGGCTGTTGAATACCGTCTGCCGCGAACCGGCCATCGAAAAGGGTGTTTTTTTTGACTTGATGTACGTCAACCGGAACAATCCGCACTTCAATGACCACCGTCAGTACGCTTTCCTGCGCAAACACGAACAGGAGGTGATATTGATCGTCGTCAATTTCGACCGTACGGAACAGACGGTGCGCGTCATCATTCCGCCGGAGGCATTCCGTTCGCTGCATATTCCCGACAATCAGCCGGCCTTACGTACCGACTTGTTTACCGGTGAACAAAGTCTCAGTACGCTGACCGAAGCTTGCCCGTATGAAATCACCCTACCGGGCTATTCGGGAAAACTGTTGAAATTCAAGTATGACAGGAAAACCGGTTTGACGGTTTTTAGCAGCCGGAATGAGTCTGCCTGATTCCAACATATGGGATGCAATTCCTGCGTACCTTTTCAATCTGGCGTTGTCGGAACGGAACAGGGCAACCGCACCAAAATCAGGTTCAACGAAAACCAATCTCACAACTGCCATTTTGTTGCTTTTAGCGAGGACGCTGTCACAAAAAGCGGGGATGGGGGCTTTCGGAATGGAAACCACCCTGCCTTGAGCGAGAAAAGTTTTGATGCGGTTGCCCTGGGAACGGAAGGAAGTATGAATCGACTATTTTATTGTATTTTTGCAGCATGATAGTTGCACGACAAAAGAGAAAAGAGAATATCGTAGAATATCTGATCTACATGTGGCAGATAGAAGACTTAATACGTGCCCATCGGTTTGACATCGAGCGGATACGGCGTACACTGATCGACGCTTACGAACAACCGGAAGAGATCAGGCAGGAAATCGCCCGCTGGTATGAAGAACTGATTGAGATGATGCGTAGCGAAGGCATCATGGAGAGCGGCCATATTCAATTGAACAAAAATGTGGTGATTGCGCTGACGGATTTGCATCTGCGTTTGCTGAAAGACCCGCAGGAGACGGTTTACGGCGCACTTTACTACCACGCTCCCGCACATAATTCAATTGCGTGCGAAGTCGGGCGGAATTGAGATGCCTGAACTGGAAACCTGTTTCACCGCACTTTACGGCTATCTGCTCCTGCGCCTGCAACACAAGGATGTCCATCCGGAAACGCTCGAAGCCGTCAAACAAATCAATACATATCTGTCTTACCTGGCGGAAAAATACCGGGAAGAGGAGGAAGGTTAGTGGTTAGAAAAAAAAGTGCAACAGCGCCTCCGCAGGGCTTTAGCCCCATTCTCCCACATTGCCGTCCGTTTTATACTTTACGCGGTATGATTTTGTGCAGGTGCATATTTTCCCCACAGGGGAATCATATCAATAGAAAAACGGGTATCCCTTTTCCCTGTTCCCCGTTAGGGGATTCATAAACAGAGGTGAATGCCCTGA
>JAITAY010000354.1 GCA_031283915.1 Tannerella sp. | reverse complement strand
TTGCCTGTTGTAGAGACGCAAAATCTTGCGTCTCTGCGTGCCCCGCAATCTGTTATTATTCTGTTTCCCGGCTGAAAGCCGTAATTTTCATAACCGCAGGTCGCTGACCTGCGGAAGGTTCGGGCTCATCATTAATCGCCATTCGTTCATGCGGTCGATGTGACGCATCATTTCCTCCTCGCTCACCGGTGTGTGTTCGCGCAGATGGTATTTCAGTTCCCTGAATGCCGGCCAGATTTGGCTGGCATCCTGTCCCGTCAGGTCCGCCAACCGGTCATTGATTTCCCTGTCCGGTTCGCCGGACTGCATGTCGAAGCCGCTCAATTGCTTCACTTCGTTGCAGAAGTAAAGATATTTCTTACACAGCAAGTCTTTACAGTCATTCCGCTGGTAATAGAGGTTGCCGATCAGTTGCGTAAAGCGGAGCGTTTCGTTGACCGGGGGACGGACGACCGGAATCACCCACTGCCGTCGCCGGGCGGCGAAAAACATGCACAGGAGCAGCGTGGCCAGCGTCACGTACAAAGCCCATTGCAGCGGCGGCTGACTCAGCAGATAGCGTAACGGGCTTTCCGACCGGGCGTTGTTGACGCCGTATGCCTCTGTACGCATCAGCGGAAAACCTTTCAGGCAGGAAAGCAGGCGGAAGGCATACGAGGCATTCTCGCCGTCCAGCAAGCCGTAGTTCGTGAACATCAGCGGCGTGGCGACCAAAAACAGTTCACCTTCGCCGATGAAGAGACGCCACGCCACGATGCCGCCTTTCCCGTTGCGTACCAATACCCGGGACGAGTCGCAACGCAGGCGCGAGCCTCGAATCGAATCCTCCGGAGTCTCCCAGTGATAGCGTTCAACCCCTTCTTTCAGGAAGTTCGGGTGCATGTGCGGAAAGACAGCATATACCTTTTCCGGATGCAGTGAGTCAACGCCCAGCAAAAGACTGTCGCGCTGCCAGACTTTCCTTGCATACTGCTTGACGCCCCGTGCATAGGAAGATCCAAACATATCATACGTTTCCGAGAAACCAAACGTTTCGCACAGGGCGCCAAAGGAATTGAGACAGAGCATGACTCTGTTACCCTGTTGCAGCAGCATTTGCAACGCCCTTGTGTCTGCTTCCGAAAAATCGGCGTGATTTTCCGTCACCAGGATGGCACGCCGCGCCTCCGGAGGAAGCGGCTCTATGGCCGGCTCTTCCCATGCTTCTCCTTCTTCGGGAAGGACTGTTAGCTCTTCCCTTTGTAAATCCGTATCTTCCGTTTCCCGGAGTAACTGGTAGAATGTTCGGTTGACGACCTGATACCCTTCGACGGAAGAGGAAAGCACGTCGTCAAAGACGTAACTGCCAAACGGCTGCTTGTCGTATTTGCTGAACGTCGGTCGCCAGACAAACTCCTCCGGCGTATAATACTGATAGAGGAATATCAGCAGGAGAACGACGGCCAGCAGCAGGAAATACAGCCTGTTACCGTTCAGTTTCATCGTCGCCTCCTTTCCTGAGTTCGCCCTGCAGACGGCACATGGCGTCGAACAGTTCGCGCGTTGCCCTGAAGTTGCCGTAGCGTACCTCCAGGAAATGGTTGGTGAAGTCGCGAAACAACGTCTTCCGACCGGCCGGCTTCAGTTCGAGGACATATTCCGTCGGGGTTTTGTAGATCTGCCAGTCAATCCATTGCCTGTCGGCCGCCAGCCGCAACGTCTGGAGGTAGAGCATCCGGACGGCCAGCCGGAAATCGTCCCCGGCCAGCGCCGCAGCCAGTTCCTTCTCAAAGTCGATGCGGTAGATATCCTCTTCCTCTATTTCGCAGGCCAGCGGCTTCCTTTTTTCCCGGAAAAACAGTCCCGGACGTTTTTTATATACGAAGAAAATCACCCATCCCACGACCAGCACAAAAAAGCCAAGCAGCAACCATCCAATCAGGTTTGCCGTCGTCTCGTTGCCGAACAGGGTACCCAGCCAGAGCCGAATGACGTCCAGGAGATTGTATTCCGGGGCGCTCAACTGAGTGTTATAATCGAAGCGTCTGTCGGCCTGGTATGCTATGATTTTGGCCGCGTCGTAAACGAAAGTATCCGCCGGATGCGTCACGGTGACAGCCGGTCAAAATTTGCAATATCCGTCTTCATGGTGACGCCTTCCTTTTTTTCACGCAGGTGGAAATACTGGAATGCCATCCCTCCCACGCTGATGATCATGCTGACATAGGTCCCGTATGCCGTGAGAACTCCCAGTATGTAGGTGAGAAACCGGTACCAGAGGGCGGACGTCACGCCCGCATCGGAAGAAAGCAGCGAGAAAACGGAGCCGATGATTGTCACGAACGTCCACGGCAGACTCGTCACGCTGCCGAGGATGTTGGCCAGCAGGCCGAAAACCAGCATGACAAGGAAAGTCTCGCCCCAGGCCGAAAACCCGTACCTGACCGACTTGCGCAAGGCGGCAGCAAAAGGCAAGTCTTCAAACAGGTAAAGCGGTGTCAAGAGGGTGAACGGTATCATAAAGGCTATCAGTCCGCCCAGCAGCAGGAGAAGCGTCACGATCAGCGTCCAAGGCGACACCCATGCCAGCAGCGATACGACGATCGCGCTCGCCATCACCACGGCGAAAACGAAAAGCATAATCCTCGCCACCTTGATGCAGTTCGCCCGGAACAGCGCCTTGAAATCGGCAAAGACAAGCCCCTGCAGGCGTTCGTCGCGCCGTTCATACGTTTGCAGCAGGCTGTACACCAGCGCCGAAAGGAGGATGGAACCGAACAGGGTACACAAGATCAACAAGCCGTACCGGCCTGCGGTAGAAGCGATGTCTGTTACATCGCCGCCGTCGGATTCACTGCTGAGTGCATCCAGGTACAACCGCATGAAGGAGTCCATGCAAAAGGACTGTATCAGGCAGAGAGGCAATATCACGTAGAGAGAAAACTTCAGCAGCGGTTTGAGATTCTCGCGCAGGAAGTCGAAGGTGACGTTCATCTTTTCGTTAAACGTCCGTACTTTGTAAAACTGGATTTTGGGTTTCGGAAGGATGTCCATAACTTAATTGTTTAGGTAATTGAATATAATAGAAGATGACAAATGCAAGCGAAAGGCAGATGAAGCCGCTGCGAATCAGGCCGGGCATTTGGGTATAGCGCGTCAGGAAGCTCTCGATAAAGGCGGCAAGGATAAAGACGGGCGTCGTTCCGACCACGATTTTCAGTCCCCGCATCGCTCCCCGGCGGAAGGCGTAACCGCGCGGATACGTTCCCGGAAAAAGCCAGCCGTTGCCCAGCGCAAAGCCGGCCGCTCCGGCCACCACCAGCGCCGAAATCTCCAGCGTTCCGTGCAGCCAGACGGTCAGCAATGATTCAAACCCTACCTGCTGCTGAAAACAAAACGTTTGAAACGTCCCAATCATCACACCGTTGTAGAACAGCGCTGCGCCCGTACCGAATCCGCTCAGCAGCCCGAAAAGGAAGACAATGAACGACACACGCACGTTATTTATCATGATGTGAAAAAACATCCACACGGGTGACATACCCTTGTACACCGCCATCGGGTCGCCCCGTTCGATGTTGTCCATCGTCATGTCGATATAGCTGTCTCCCATGATGAGGCGGGGAAACGCCTCATCGTTCAGCGTAGACAGGCAACCGATGGCTGCACTGACCAGGAAGACCAGAAAGGAATAGCGCAGTTCCTTCCGCGAGGCGTACATGACGCGCGGCACTTCGGTCTTCCAGAACTCGACCAGACGCGACCCGGATTCTTTCCTGTTCTTGTACAGGGAATGGTGGAGCGCCGAGGCCAGGTTGTTCAAGTAAACGGTGATGCGCGAATGCGGGTAATGACTCCGCGAAAACGAAAGGTCGGCCGTGATTTCCATATACGCATCCGCCAGGCGTTCCGGATGTTCTTTCGACGCCCTGTCTACGACCGATTCAAGTCTTTTCCACTTCTCGATATGCTGACGTATGAATGATATTTCTTTCATTGTTAAATCCTGCAGGGACGGCCATCGGTACGGACGGCCGTCCACGTTTCCGCAAAAATACGACTTTTATTCATACATTTGCAAATCGAACTGAATAAAAAGAAACAGGAATGGCAGATGCTACGATTATTACCGGCCAATATATACAGATTGACCAGACGCCGGCCAGCGCCGGCGAACGCCTGTTGGCGCGGGCGGTTGACATGATTTTGATGTTCCTGTACGAAGCTGCCCTTTTCGTGATTTTCATCTACGGCTACCGGTACAACCCGTCCATTCCGGCGTACCTGTACCGCTCCGAAACCGTGATGTTCGTGGCCTTGCTGCTGTTTCTCATCCCCGTGCTGTTTTATTCCCTGCTGTGGGAACTTTTCAACCGCGGACAGTCGCCCGGGAAAAAACTGCTCGGCCTGCGCGTGGTGATGAAGGACGGCAGCGCGCCGACGCTGGGCGCCAGCCTGCTGCGCTGGCTGTTTCTGCTGATAGACATTCACTTGTTCCAGTGCCTCGGTCTCCTGTCCATCCTGCTGACCAAAAACAATCAGCGGGTGGGCGACCTGGCCGCCGGTACGCTGGTGATCAAGGAGAAGAATTATCACCAAATCAACGTCACACTGGATGAATTTGCGCATCTGGATGCCCATTACCGGCCGGCTTTTCCGCAGGCCGAAAACTTGTCGCTTGAGCAGGTCAACCTGATTAGCCAGGCGTTGTTCCGTTACGACGCGGAGCGTCCGCAACGCCTCCGCGAACTGGGTATCAAGGTTCGCCAGTATCTGAAAATCAATCCTCCGGTCGACGATGAAAGCCTCCTCCATACCCTTACCCGCGACTACCAGTACTACGCGCTGGAGGAGATCTGACAGACGTCGTTAATGGTGAATGATTAATGATTAGGGGAGAGCATGTCGCCGGACCGTCCGACAAACCAGGTATGCTCAAGTCTTTTATTTTATGCAGGAAGATCCCCGCTGTTATACTGCACGCGGTATAGTTTTGTGCATTGCCCGTCAGGGCATTCACCTCTGTTTATGAATCCCCTGACGGGGAACAGGGAAGTGGGTGTTCACGGGTTCTATTGA
>JAITAY010000294.1 GCA_031283915.1 Tannerella sp. | reverse complement strand
ATCGCCTGTGGAAAGGTCAACCCAATCCGGCCGAAAGTAAGCTGATCGAACGGATGCAACAACTCTGGGGCGAACGGTACAACAAATGAAACAGGTTTCCTTTTTCAGGCAAAAAGTACATACTCCCTTCCCAAAAAACACTTGGGAGAAAGTGATAATACCTTACAATAGCTATTTATATTCATCTCGCATCTCATTTTAATCCGTTCTATTTCGCCCATTTCGCAGCCCTTAGAGATCAATCAAATCGCAATACAAGTCTTTCATCCGTTTTCGCAGATGCAACACGGCATAATGCTTTCGCGACAGCAGGGTATTGATGCCCACGCCTGTCATACGGGCGATTTCCTTTACCGGAATAGCGTCCAGTTCCGTCAGTTCGAATATTTCGCGCTGCTCCGGAGGCAGTTCCGAAAGCGCATGTTCCAGTTCCGTCCAAACCAGCGAACGCAGGTATTCCGTTTCGGGCGAAGGCGAAGTTTCGTCGCTAAACAGGACTTCCGAAAAAGCCCCGGTCATTTCCTCTTCGATTTCTTCATCCTGATATACGGGCAACTGTTCTTCACGTTTCTTTTTTCCGTGATTGACAATCGCGTTCCGCGCCACACGATACAGCCATGCTTCCACCCGTTCAACCGGATACAGCGGGTTCTCGACCGCCCGGAGTAGCTGATAGAAAACTTCCTGCAGCACATCCTCGGCATCCTCCCGGTTCGCAATGCGCTTGCGGATGAACGCTTTCAGACGGGGATGATATGTTGCAATCAGTTTCCCCGCATCCTGCTTCCCTGTCGGTTTACTCATCTCTCTGTTCCGGCGCCCCGTCTCTTTCGCCGCAAAAATCCCTTCCCCTGAAGAGGGACTGCCGCCGTTTGCGGATGAAGGCTTCCCGCTCTTCCGGTGTCATTTTCTGCCATTTCCTGTGCAAATGACTGTGATAATGACTGTGCATGTGATCCATCTGATCCGTCATCCCATGCCGGCCAAAGCCGCCAAATAGAATCCGGGCCAAAGCCAGTATGCCCAGCGCCTGCCAGAAGTTAACGGTTTCCCAACCCGCGATCGCGGGTATCAGCCAGTTCCACAGCCACATCACAAGGGCGCCACATCCGGCCGCAACGACCAGCGCCAGTAATACGTGTTTCAATAAATGTCCTCTCATACCAGTTACTTTTAAAAATAAATCCTTTCTACTTATGCAGACAAATGAACGGGCAAAATATTTTACGGACAGGCAAAAAAATCACGTTTCGGCGGTTTTGTCAACAAGTCTGTCGGATTCATCAAAAAACAAAAAAATACTTCAGGAGAGACATCTTGCATATTTATTCGGAAAATACCCGTATCTTTGCCGCCATTTTGAATGTTTATGCAGCGAGAATGAATATAAAAGAACAGCGTTTACAGGCGATTCGCGATATTATCGGCTCCGAAACCATCCGCAGCCAGGACGACTTGCTCCGTGCTCTGGCCGGCAAAGGCTTTGAGGTCACGCAGGCAACACTGTCCCGCGATATAAGGCAGTTGAAAGTCAGAAGGGAATATGATGCAAATAACCAGTACATATATACGTTGCCGACCGGCGCCGCTTCGCCGAAAGTCGAATTTTCCGGCAGCCTGGCCGTGATCAAGACACGTCCGGGATATGCCATGGGCATCGCTTCCGATATTGATCGGAGTGCGTCGCGGGAGATTGTCGGCACCATTGCCGGAGACGATACGATTCTGGTGATTCCGCGCGAAGGATACAGCCGTGAACAGGTGGCCGCGGCGCTGGCTCAATTTATCAATTAAAAAATCAAACAACAACGGTATCCGTTTAGCAGGCTGAAATGGAAAAGGAAATAGAGATTGACGTGATGATTGCGGACGAAAGTCACGAAAAGTATGTAAATATCATATTGGAAACGATCGAAAATGCCGCCAGGGTGCGCGGTACGGGCATTGCCCGGCGTTCGCCCGGCTATGTAGCGCAGAAAATGAAAGAAGGCAAGGCGATTATTGCGCTGGCCGGCGAAGAATTTGTCGGGTTCAGTTACATCGAATCATGGGGCAACAAGCAGTTTGTGGCAACTTCGGGGCTGATTGTGGTAGAAAAATTCCGCAACCGCGGACTGGCCAAGCGTATCAAATATGCCGCTTTCCGGCTGGCGCGCCGGCGGTGGCCGGAAGCGAAGCTGTTCAGCTTGACTTCCGGTAGCGCCGTGATGAAGTTGAATACCGAACTGGGATACGTCCCGGTGACCTTTGCCGACCTGACGGATGACGAGGCTTTCTGGCGCGGTTGCAACGGATGCATCAATCACGATGTGCTGCTCCGTACCCAGCGTCGTTACTGTATTTGTACGGCCATGCTCTTTGACCCTGTCAACCCGCGCTGCCGGGCGATTGAGGATAAAATATTTGAGTCTGACAATGAATAGAAGAATGAATAATAAAATATAGGTATGAAAAAGAAAGTTGTTTTGGCGTTTAGCGGGGGATTGGACACCTCTTTCTGCGCCATGTATCTGTCTAAGGAGAAAGATTACGAAGTATATACCGCCCTGGCTAATACGGGCGGGTTTGACCGGGCCGAATGCGAGGCGGTCGAAGAACGGGCATACAGGTTGGGGGCGGTGAAGCACGTCACGCTGAACGTCGAACAGGAATATTACGGGAAAAGCATCCGTTACATGGTGTTCGGGAACGTGCTGCGCAACGGGACATACCCGATTTCCGTCAGTTCGGAACGCATCTTCCAGGCGATGGCCATCATCCGGTACGCCGGGGAGATCGGGGCCGACGCCGTTGCACACGGCAGTACGGGCGCCGGCAATGACCAGGTACGCTTTGACCTGACCTTCGACGTACTGGCGCCGAATATAGAAATCATTACCCCCACACGCGACATGAACCTCAGCCGCGAATACGAAATCAACTACCTCAAGACGAACGGCTACGACGCCGACTTTGTCAAGATGGAATATTCCGTCAACAAGGGCTTGTGGGGTACGAGCGTGGGGGGAAAGGAGACGCTGTCGTCCAGCCTGACGCTGCCCGACAGGGCTTATCCTTCGCAACTGCAAGAGAATGGCGAGGAAAAGCTGTCGATTGACTTCGAGCAGGGCGAGATTTGCGGCGTCAACGGCGTGGCATTCACAAACAAGCCGGATGCCATCCGCCAGGTCGAGGCGATCGGCTCGCGCCGGGCGATTGGTCGCGACATGCACGTAGGCGATACCATCATCGGCATCAAAGGCCGGGTAGGGTTCGAAGCAGCCGGCGCACTGCTGATTATCAACGCTCACAAACTGCTGGAGAAACATACGCTCACCAAGTGGCAACTGTACTGGAAAGAACAGATCGGCACGTGGTACGGGATGTTCCTGCACGAAGCGCAGTATCTGGAGCCGGTGATGCGCGACATGGAGGCGTTTCTGGAGAGTACGCAGCAGCGTGTGACAGGGCGGGTATGGCTGACGTTGCGGCCATACACTTACGTACTGGTCGGCGTTGAAAGCCAATATGACCTGATGAAAAGCAAGTTCGGCATCTACGGCGAAGAACAAAAAGCCTGGACAGCCGACGACGTGAAAGGCTTCACCCGCATCCTCGCCAACCAACTCAAAACGTACTACACTAATGATTAAGGAACTGTCTGGAAATAAACCATCCAAATTTACGGGAGATGTTTTTTGCCATCCAACGACTGAAAATGCGCGCATACCGGGGTATGTAAGCATTTTCAGGAGGAAGTAGGGTGAA
>JAITAY010000196.1 GCA_031283915.1 Tannerella sp. | reverse complement strand
TTTTTTGCCATCCAACGACTGAAAATGCGCGCATACCGGGGTATGTAAGCATTTTCAGGAGGAAGTAGGGTGAAAAACAGACCCGTAAATGGGTGGTTTATTTTCAGACAGCTCCTTAGGGTGTCTCCGTGTTTCAATCCCTGCTGCGAAGTCCCCCGACACCGCGAGCGTAGCCCGATAAAAAGACAGCTTCGTCCTGTCACGACACTACTCCCCCAAACCGAAAAGAGGATGTGCCTTTTGACACACCCTCTTACAGTTGATGAATAATACAGAAATAAATGATGAAACCCGCCATTCGGCTGCGGTTTCGCAGGGGCTTTAGCCCATTTTTCTTCTTGCCGTCAGTTTTAACTGACGGGCAAAGCTGTACCCTGTTTATTTTGCCTCCTGACTTTTTTCGGCCTGGAGCTGTTCCACTTCCCGGCGGTGATGTTCGATCTCGCGTAACTGCGCTTCAAAATTTTCGTGATGCTGCCGGTCGAGTGCGGCGGCAAGGTCTTCGGTCGTGAGCGGCATGGAGAAGGTCGGTTCGGGGCCGAATCGGGGCATGTCGTCCACATGTTTGAGGA
The DNA here is from genome assembly GCA_031283915.1 of Tannerella sp. Classification (GTDB taxonomy): domain Bacteria; phylum Bacteroidota; class Bacteroidia; order Bacteroidales; family Tannerellaceae; genus Tannerella. Next base: position 4,634 of record JAITAY010000196.1, on the reverse strand, counting down.
AGGCCGCCTTGATGATGAACTGTTTGCCGTGTGAGCCGTCCGGCATCTGTATGTCGTTGTACAAACGGGAGGTAAGCTGCCGGAGGACTTCGGTCACGCCGTCGGTGGCCAGGATGACTATCACCGCATGACGCACACCCGGCGGCCAGCCGTGTGCCACGCGTGCGGCATTTTCGCCCGTGGCCTGGTCGATCACCACGCGGATAAAGTCCGTGTTGATAACCGTCACCTTGACTTCGGCCAGCACGTCGGTTGGCTCCGTACGACCGTGACGCCCGCCCGTTTCTCCCGGCAGGAAGAATCCGAGCAGGTGCACGTCGTCGATCGTCAGCACTCCGGCGTAGTACTGCGCATACGTCCAGGATTTTACCTGTGTCAGGCAGAGGCCGACGGTGGTCTTAAGCAGCGAATTGCGCAGGGTGCGGTCGGCGGAAGAACCGTAGTTCGAACGGCATTTGGGAATCAGCGCGGCCAACTGGTCGCGGCTGTCGATCAGCTGCTGAAGCAGCGTCTGGGGAAAGCTCCATTTCGTCTGATTGGCCTGGAGGGTATTGACCAGGCTGTCGATGTTGTCGAATTGTTCGTCAATACTTCCGTGCCAGCGACGGATATTGGCGAGCACTTTGTCGGGAATGTTCGCATAAGTGACCGTTCCCAGGGCGAAGGCCAGCGAGAGTACGCCGCCGGCAGACAGGAGGCTTTCCCAGTCCGCAAGGGTGGCGAAAAACAGGTCTGCAAGGCCGGACCGTGCGCCGGCCATCAGGATTGAAAGTGGCAATAATGTTTCCATACTTTTGATAATTAATCGGTTATTAATTTTGAACATAAAAAAGAGAAGTTCGGGAGGCTAAAAAACACACATGAAGATTTTTTTTTCACACGTGAAGAAAGGTCCGTCACACGTGAAGATTTTTTTTCCTCGCATGAAGATGTTTTCATCCGCGCGTAAATGATTTCTTTTACATGTGAAGATGTTTCATCCTCGCGTGAAGATGTTTTCATCCACGCGCAAATGATTTCTTTTACATGTGAAGATTTTTTTTCTTCACGTGAAACGGTTTTCATCACTTGTGAAATTTTTTTCATCACCTGTATGTTTTTTTCGCATTTCCCGAACACCGATTCTCATTGAATGATTATTTTGTACGTTTTGCCGCAGGCCGTCACCAGATAGAAGCCTTTCTGCAAACGGCGGGTCAGGGTTTTTCCGGCTTCCAGCGTCGCTGTCTGTATCAGCGTGCCGGAAATCGAATGAATACGTGCTTCCCCGTCCCGGGAGGCCCGGATGTATAGCTGACTGCCGTCGGTCCAGACGGTGGCGGGATCGACTGCGGCGTTGCCCACCAGCGGGGATGTAAAACTCACATCAATAGAGATGTTTTCCTGTATCTGGCGGATTATGACCGTATAGCTGCCATCCGGATTGGGTGTGATGATCACGCCCTCGTCGTCGGCAGCATTCCTCCGGACTACTTTGACGCTCAGCGTCCAGTCTCTGTTTTCCGGATAGGGGATAACGGTAAAGACAAAATCTGCCATGCTGCGCACATGGTATATGCCCCACGGCGGCGAAGTGGAGGCGCCCGGAATTTTGGGGAGGACGACCTCCCGCTGGATGACCGGAGGCGGGGCTGTCGGTACGCTCACGAGGATGGAATCGAACGAACAGCACGTATTGGGTTCGCGATAAAGGATGTACACGCTTTTCCGATCCGCGATCTGCTCTATTTGCAGGGGGGTGAAAGGCCGGTCTTCCCCCGTGACCGTGTCGCGGGCAAACTCCCAGGAGCGCCCCTCGTCTAAGCTACGCTGGATATAGGGTGACCCGTTTGTCACGGCTATATTCAGCAATCCGGGATAGTTCGTGGTAGGCGGAACGAATCGCTCGGCGTTAAAGACCGATTTGGCATAGAGGGTGAAGACCTCGGACGTGTCATTCTTGGGACTTGGCGGCATGTTTGAAAAGAAAAACAGCGAACTGCCGTCGGGCACGTTTTCGGCTACTTTGAATTGCACGGTCAGCGCCGTATCCGTGGCCGAAATCGGGTAGGTGACCGTATCCCGGAACAGTGCGCCTCCCTCGGCCTCGTACACGTAATCCGCGCCGCTGCCCTGACTCCATACCCTGACGCTGCCCGGCGAACCCGGTTTGTTAAATGTAAGCGACAGCTGATTGATGCAGCTCGCATACAGCGAATTGTATCCGTAGATCGAATCGTACTCCGTTTGCAGGTAGGGACGCGGAATTTCGGATTTCGGTGCGCCAAGATCCAGACTCCCCGCCTCCAGAAATACGCCAGAACCTAAACCATTGTCAAAGGCATTTCCAATTGCCAGTTTCAGGTGATACCATTCGCCCGGTATTACTTTGGCGCGGGCGGTCAATACAATGGAGTGGCCGTGGTATTGCATTAACCACTGGTTTACATCGTCATAAACCGGAACATGATATGCCGGACGGATTGCGTTTGGTGAATTGCCAGGTACTCCGGGTGTTCCGGTATAAGAAGTTTCGCTTACCGGAGTACTTCCACTTGGATTGTATGCAGAAAAACCATTTCCACCTCTATATCCCCAGTTGGAAGTATTCACAGAAATTGGCGTCCCGTCCGGATAGCGGGCAATGTTAATCGTATCGCCTGTATTTCCCCATTCGTCTGTCAGTCCCGGCCCGCTGACAAAGAAACCAAATGCGTCATTATACTGTGAATTCGAATATTGTTTATATTCTACGGACGCAAAGATAAATTTAAATGAAATGGAATCGACAAATGGACGGAAATCAAACTCCAAAGAAGTGAGAGATTCCAAATCCTGGGGAGAGGCAATAGGAGATAAGTCAGGATCCCGCTGGCTGGCAGGAGGAGCAGTTCCGCCATGCAGCACAGCCCACTCTGCAGCGGTTACACCATAGCCTCCGTTTAAAGAATTTCCTTCATAATTTCCTTCAGCGCATAACCCTCCTCCGGTAGATAACAGGAATCCTTTTTCAATTCCGAAATACGGCTGTGTTCCCACGTTATCCCATGTAGGTACCATCGTCGTCATATCTCCATGATCAAAATAAAGCAATTCGCGATCGTTTGATGACCATGAGCCGGCATCTCCACCAAAATTGCCCCAGTAGCCTTTATTGTTCCAGGTGGTACTTGAACTGCCGTTCCAGGTTGAGGAGATCAGCGTCACATTCCGGATCGCTTCGTCGGCAATTTCGCGTCCGCCTTTGACAAAGATGTCTTTTACAAATTCTTCGGGCGTAAAAGTATGCGCATGGGAGGCGTTGGGCGCTCCGGTTGTCGAATCGCGGTCGATCCAGATACTTCCGGTAACAGGAAGAGCGTTATAGGAAGTGCTGCGTGTCTGTAGCGCATTGCGCGACTGCCGGACGGTTTGCTCACGCCTTTCGGCTGACTCTTCGGGGATACCCATGTTCAGGTATAGCTGTTTCAGGCTGTCCGGTTGTGCCTGTTCATTCACGGTTCGCGTTGCTTTTTGCTGGGCGTAAAGTCCGTTCCACGCAAGCAACAACGCAGGGAGTACATAAAATAGTTTGCTCTTCTTCATATTTTTAGAATTAAAAAATTATATAAGGATGATTATTTCTTTTCGGTCGAAAGCCAAAAAACGCACAAAGCCTCTCTGCTGCTACTTTGTAGCGGCAGAAAAGGGATGTTTCCGAATATGTTTTATTGCTAATTAATGTGAATGGGGGGGGGGGTAACTCCGTGATATTCAGAAGATTGTACATCCCCTGACAGCCACATGAAACGGTCGAATGCCGTAATGTTCTCTAAGTTCTTTAACATGACTGTAACGTATTACTCATTGATTTTGCAAATGTAGAAAAGAAAATTGAACCGGGAACAAATTATGATAAAAAAATGTGCCTGTCCAATGGTCACGAAATTAAAAAAGGGTGCGTTCCCGCACCCTTTACCCCGGCGACAGTTATCGCCCGGTCAGTTCAAACTGACGGCAAAAAGAAGGATGTCCGCCTCCTGCTTTGTGTTGTGGTCAGTCACTTTTTTTTGACGACATGCCTGTTTCTTCGTCTGCGCCCGCTGACAAAGACTCCGAAATGTTTTTAATCTGTTCAATGTCAAGGCCCGTGACTGACGAAAGCATTTCTACCGACATCCCTCGTTGAAGACCTCGTTGTGCTACTTCCAGACGGATTTCCAGCATGCCTTTCTCCCAGCCGATTTTCCAGCCTTTCTTCCAGCCGATTTTCCAGTTTCTTTCCCAGACTTCCTGTTCGCTGCGTGCGGTTGCCTCGCTGACACTGTCGTTCTCAAAAATGTTTTTTTTACTTTCTTCCATTTCCATATCTATTTATTGGTTTATTTATCTGCGCTCTCTAATGTTCCGGACATGTTTTTAATCTGTTCAATGTCAAGGCCTGTAATTGACGTAATGAATTCTATCGACAGCCCTTGTTGCAGACATCGTTGTGCTGTTTCCAGACGGGTTTCCTGCCGTCCTTCCTGCCGGCCTTCTTGCCAGCCTTTCTCCATGGCTCTCTGTTCGCTGTATGCGATTGCCTCCCTGATACTGTCGTACTCAAAAATACTTGTTTTATATTCTTCCATTTCCCTATCTGTTAATTTGTTAATTTGCATTCTCTTAAATAACCG
>JAITAY010000189.1 GCA_031283915.1 Tannerella sp. | reverse complement strand
GCAGCCGTCGACGCCGGTTTTACGGAACACGAACGCCAAATCGGACAGACCGGTATCACCGTGCGTCCGAAGCTCTACATCGCCTGCGGTATTTCCGGGCAAATCCAGCACATCGCCGGAATGCAGGAGAGTTCCATCATTCTTTCCATCAACAGCGACCCCAATGCGCCTATCCACGCGATTGCCGATTATGTGATTACCGGTACGGTGGAGGAGGTAATTCCCAAAATGATTAAGTATTACAGGAAGAATACGAAGTAAAAAACTATGGCAAACTATTTTTTAGATACGAACGTATACAAGCATCATCTTCATCATCCTTTGATGAAGCGGATTGTAGAATTGAAAGAGTGTAACTTTGCCGACAGGGATGTGTACGACTATGCACCGGTTGACTTTGAGGACGCCATGGACAGCTATGAAAAAGTGCTGGAAATCGTCGGTGAAATCTGTGCGGAGACGATCGCTTCCAATGCGGAAAGCGTAGACCAGGAAGGCCCGGCGGTTCATAACGGGCGCGTCACGTACGCTTCCGGGACGCAGGTCAATCTGGATGCCGTCCGCAAGGCCGGCCTGATGGGAATCGCCATTCCGCGGAAATACGGCGGGCTGAATTTCCCCATCGTACCCTATATCATGGCGGCCGACATGGTTTCGCGTGCCGATGCCAGTTTCGAAAACCTCTGGGGGCTGCAGGACTGCGCCGAGACGCTGTACGAATTTGGTAACGACGACCAGCGCCAACGTTTCCTGCCCCGCGTCTGCGCCGGTGAAACCATGTCGATGGACTTGACGGAGCCGGATGCCGGTTCGGACTTGCAGTCGGTGATGTTGAAGGCCACCTTCAGCGAAACGGACAACTGCTGGTACCTGAACGGCGTCAAGCGGTTTATTACCAATGGCGATTCCGACATACACCTCGTGCTTGCCCGTTCGGAAGAAGGAACGAAAGACGGACGCGGCCTTTCCATGTTTATCTATGACAAGCGCCATGGCGGCGTAAACGTCCGTCGCATCGAGAACAAACTGGGCATCAAAGGCTCGCCCACCTGCGAACTGGTTTTCCGGAACGCCCGTGCCGAGCTTTGCGGCGAACGCCGGTTGGGACTTATCAAATACGTGATGGCGTTGATGAACAGCGCGCGGCTGGGGATCATGGCGCAGGCCGTGGGACTGTGCGAAGCCGCTTACCGGGAAGGTTATGCATATGCGCAGGAACGCAAGCAGTTCGGCAAGGCGATTATCGAATTTCCGGCCGTCTACGAGATGGTGGCGCTGATGCGTGCCAAAGCGGATGCCTCGCGTGCCATGCTTTACGAAACCGCCCGTTTCGTGGATATTTACAAGGCGCTCGAAAATATCTCAAAGGAGCGCAAACTGGAAGCGGGTGAACGTCAGGAAATGAAACAATACGCACGGCTGGCCGATGCTTTCACTCCGATGGGGAAAGGGATGACAACCGAGTATGCCAACCAGAACACGTATGACGCCATTCAGATACACGGCGGTTCGGGATTCATGAAGGACTATACGTGCGAACGCCTCTACCGCGACGCCCGCATCACGAACATTTACGAAGGAACGACGCAGTTGCAGGTTGTAGCCGCCATCCGTCACGTCACGACCGGCACTTACCTGAATCAAATCCGCACTTACGAGGCGCTCGACTGCAAGCCGGAACTGGAGCCTCTGAAACGGAAACTGGTCGACATGACCGCCAAATATGAAACGCTCGTATCGCTTGTCACGGAAACGAAAGACAGTGAATACATCGATTTTCAGGCGCGTCGTCTGGTGGAGGCTGCCGCGCACTGCGTGATGGGTTACCTCCTCCTGCAGGACGCCGGTAAAGACGACCTATTCCGTCGTTCGGCCGAAGTGTACATTCGTTACGGACAGGCCGAAGTCGAAAAGATACATGCTTACATAACGAATTTCGACCGCGCAAGTTTGACGTACTACAAACTCTCGTCAAACGGATGAGATTCTCCCAGGGGCACATTACGCGGCACAACGTGAGCCGGATGTAAGGAATGACCCTTTATCCATGTAACAAAAAACTGCAGACGATGTATGGAGAGGTTCTACACCTGCCCCGCCATCGTCTTGCAGTTTTTTATTTGCTTCTCTTCGCCGTTTGTCTCTCCGTACGACGATAGCAACAAAGGAGCTGTCGCCCACATTACCGACAGTATAGTTGCCGTTATACTCAAATAAAAATGGTTTGCAACTTGTATTTTTCGCAAATCAATTCCTTTTGAGTATAAGGCTGTTTCAGATGATTTCTTCTTATTTGCCGGTCATTTTAGATTGAAAATGTGAAATTTGAATATCTGTTTTACGGGCAGTAGTCATACCAGGCTAAGCCAGTGGCATCCGTTTCGATAAATTTGCCGTTTGCGTCTTTTTTCCATGCTTTCACAACAGGATATACAACCATACAGTCGGATTCGGGGGTTTTTAGCTTGACGACCGAAACACTGTTACAGACCTCCTCGCCCGTATAGGAACCATCACTGTTCTTTTTCCCGTTTTTATAGATGGCACAATCCATGTAGGACCTGCCGGAGACGCCCAGTTTGCCCTTGTCATCCAGTAAAAAATCACATATCCTTTCTCCGGATTCGCCGACAGGTTCAAAACTGATAACGAGAGAATAGTTTTTTCCTTCATACATGTGTCCTACAGCATTTTCTCCCAAAAATCCCCCAAATTCGGAAGCTTTGTTAAAGTCTTTGATTTTATCCGCTTCAAAAACTTTGCCTTCTGCTACGTATCGGGCTAATTTGGTTCTTAGCTGTTCATTGGCAGAGGTTGCAGAAGAAGGCTTCTGAGTAGCCTGCTGTCCGGTCTGCTGCGCAAAAGTCGCCACTGACAATACCGATAGTACCGTCATACACAGTAAAAGAGCGATGGCTCTTCTTATGCCGTTTCTCAAAAAACGGCCGGTTTGATTTCTTTGATAATGTAACATACTTTATTATTTTAATTGTTTGTTGAAAAATTCGGAGCTAATTCAGCTACCGATATTCGGTCCCCTGCGGGACTTTAATGCGTTATATACTATTTATTTTCCATCCCTTAGTTATAAACGGCTTTAGACCATTCCAGCCGCTTGTACCATTCATTCAACTGCGTCAAAGGCGCCTGACACGGATAGACCGACAGGCCGGAGAAATGCGTCACGGGAATCACGCCAATGTTTGAGGAATAAGTCGCAGCCGTCGCATATTTGCCCGTGATCGCCTTTTCCATACAGGCAGTAAAACGGGCATACTGTTCCTCGGTTGCAATCCGGCCGATCACGTCGTCAAAATCATACAACTTCGTTGACGCCGTCCTTAGATTGGTCAAAACCTGCCAGTCCGGATAAGGCGGCGAAAAAATAGCCTTATCGCCCGCTTCCGCCATGATTTCCCGCGTGATGGCCGCCAGTTCTTCCAGTTCGTCTGTCTTTGTGATGGAGATATTGCCGTAAGGATACTTTTGATAACCGTCGCCAAACTCATTCTGGTAGAACTCATAAAAGTTTTTAATTACATTTTCAAGATCAGCTTCTTTCGTGAACAGATACGGAAGTGTCTTGTGATGGGGAAATCCGTACCTCATGGTTTCGGAGGGCGAAGCGACGACGTATTTTGTCTTGTTGCGCAGTTCGTAGACACATTCGACGGAAGCCATGCTGCACGCATCGAAAATCACAAAGTCGAACAGATGATCGGGCAGTGCGGCCGCCAAGTCGTAAATCTCCATTTTCTTTCCGTTTTCCTCACCGAAAGAACGCAGTCCGGTACTGATGTCAGAAGGCAGCCACGACGTCCCGTGACTGGAAAGAATCAATCCGTAGCTTTTATTCGGATACATTCTGATTACCTCAGCAATCACCTCATTCAGCGTGGCGGACGAAACGCCACTCCTGTTCTCGTAATCCTTCACATGAAAGCGTGTCACTACGCGGCCGGAACCTTCTCTTATTTCAAACAGCTCGGCTGAAGACGAATTTCTGGAATAAAAGACAAGCAAGTTCCCGCCATTCAGATTGTTGGCAGTTGCGACTTGAATCATGTCCTCAATATTTCCATCCAGATAGTCTCCCAGATTGCTGGCTATCATGTAAACCAGTACGGTACGCCCTTCTTCAACCAACTGTTCTTCCTTGCAACAACTCGTCACACCCAGCAGGAGAAAAAGGAAATAAACGATCGCTCTTTTCATCAATATCATTACTTTATATCGTAAATATGCGGCAAAGATAGCTTAAAAATACGATACGGTTGCAATATATACTGCACGCGGGAAGATTTTGCGCAAAAACAAAAAACAGGTAGTTAGTAGTTAGTAGTTAGTAGTTAGTAGTTAGTAGTTAGTAGTTAGTAGAATAGTAATCGGTAGCTCTGTGATACGACGAAGTTGTCCGCTCAAACCCTCACTTTTACGCCTTTCCCTCCAACTGCCGCTTTCCTGCCAACCGCCCTCTACTAACTACTATCTACTAACTACCTCTTTATGCATACAGGGCAATCGTACCAATGCGGGAGAATTTGCCGGCCTGTTTGCTTCCCATCCAAAAAGAACAGCCCGATCATACAGGCGAAGCAAGTATAATCAGGCTGTTATGAAATCAAGCCACGCGATGCCGCAGCATCATTATGCTTCGATTGCTGCCTGTGCGGCTGCGATCCGGGCTATCGGCACGCGGAAAGGCGAACAACTGACATAGTTCAATCCGACTGTGTGACAGAATTTGACAGACGAAGGCTCGCCGCCATGTTCGCCGCAAATGCCACATTTCAAATCCGGACGAATGGTACGTCCTTTTTCGGTAGCCATGCGTACTAACTGCCCTACCCCTTTCTGGTCGAGCACCTGGAAGGGGTCGGATTTCAAGATTTCCTTTTCCAGATAAATGGGAAGGAAAGAAGCGATGTCGTCGCGCGAATAACCGAACGTCATTTGCGTTAAATCGTTTGTCCCGAAAGAGAAGAACTCGGCGGCCGAGGCGATCCGGTCGGCGGTCAAGGCTGCACGCGGGATTTCAATCATCGTACCTACCTTGTACTCGATCGTATCGCCGACCTCTTTGAAGAGTTGGGTAGCCGTCGCGCGGATAATTTTCTCCTGGGCAAGGAACTCATGCAGGATACCGGTCAGCGGCACCATGATTTCAGGATACGTCGTCACGTTTTCCTTTTTCAGGGCAAGCGCGGCGCCGAGGATGGCGCGTGTCTGCATCTCCGTGATTTCGGGATAGGTATTGCCCAAACGGCACCCGCGATGTCCGAGCATGGGGTTGTTTTCGTGCAGGGCTTCCACACGCCGTACGACGACATCGACATCGACGCCCATTGCATCGGCCAGTTCCTGCTGTCCCCGGGTATCATGCGGCACGAACTCGTGCAACGGCGGGTCGAGCAGGCGAACCGTCACCGGATAGCCGGCCATGGCGCGGAAGATGCCTTCAAAATCGGCCTGCTGGTAGGGCAGTAACTTACTCAAGGCTTTCTTGCGCGCCTCTGTATCTTCGGCCAAAATCATTTCGCGCATGGCCTTGATCTTTTCGCCTTCAAAGAACATGTGTTCGGTACGGCAAAGCCCGATTCCCACGGCGCCGAAGCGGCGTGCCTGCAAGGCGTCCTGCGGTGTATCGGCGTTGGTGCGAACGGACATTTTCGTATACTTGTCGGCCAGTTGCATCAGTTCGTTGAAATCGCCGGTCAGTTCCGGATCCTGCGTGGGGATTTGCCCCTCAAACATTTCACCGGTTGTCCCGTTAATAGAGATGTAATCGCCTTCTTTCAGTATTTTTCCGTTTACTTCCACCGTTTTTTTCTTGTAGTCGATGTTCAGTGCGCCGGCGCCCGATATGCAGCACTTGCCCATCCCGCGGGCTACTACCGCCGCATGGGAGGTCATGCCGCCGCGCGCCGTCAGGATGCCTTCGGCAGCGGCCATGCCGGCCAGGTCTTCGGGCGAGGTTTCAATGCGTACAAGCACGACTTTTTTACCGGCCTTATGCCATGCCGCGGCGTCGTCGGCGAAGAAAACAATTTGACCGGTGGCGGCGCCCGGCGATGCCGGCAAGCCTTTTGTCAATACAGTCGCTTTCTGCAAGGCTTTCTTGTCGAAAACGGGGTGCAACAGTTCGTCCAGTTTGTTCGGTTCGATTCGCTGGAGCGCTGTCTTCTCTTCGATCATGCCCTGGTGGAGCAAGTCCATGGCGATTTTCACCATCGCGGCGCCCGTCCGTTTGCCGTTGCGCGTTTGCAGGAACCACAGCTTGCCTTCCTGCACGGTAAATTCCATGTCCTGCATGTCGCGGTAATGGTTTTCGAGCTTGGTCTGGATGGCGTCAAGCTCCTTGAAAATCTCCGGCATGGCTTCTTCCATCGACGGGTAGTTGGCGACCCGATCGGCTTCGCTGACGGTAGCCCGTTCTGCCCATATCTGCGAACCGGCCTTGGTGATCTGCTGGGGCGTGCGGATACCGGCGACCACGTCTTCGCCCTGCGCGTTGATCAGGTATTCGCCGTTGAAAACGTCTTCGCCGTTACCGGCGTCGCGCGAGAAACAGACGCCCGTGGCCGACGTGTTACCCATGTTGCCGAAGACCATCGCCTGTACCGTCACGGCCGTGCCCCATTCTTCAGGGATATTTTCCATTTTGCGGTAGAGGATGGCGCGTTCGTTCATCCAGGAATCAAATACGGCGCAGATGGCGCCCCAGAGCTGTTCATAGGCCGATACCGGAAAATCTTTCCCTGTACGCCCCTTGACGGCGGCCTTGAACTTCTTCACGAGTTCCTGCAAGTCTTCCACCTCTAATTCGTTATCCAGCTTGACGCCTTTGGCGGTCTTCACTTCCTCGATGATTTCCTCGAACGGGTCGATGTCGTTTTTATTCACCGGCTTCATGCCCAGCACCACGTCGCCGTACATTTGCACAAACCGGCGATACGAATCCCAGGCAAAACGGGTATTACCCATCTTGCGTGCCAGCCCTTCCACGACTTCGTCGTTCAATCCGAGGTTCAGGATCGTGTCCATCATCCCCGGCATCGAGGCGCGTGCACCGCTACGGACAGAGACCAGCAAGGGGTTGGCTATGTCGCCGAATTTGCTGTTCATCAGCGTCTCAATGTGCTTTACCGCTTTTTCTACCTCGTCCCGCAACAAGGCTACCACGTTATCCTTTCCGATTTGGTTGTATTCGGTACAAACGTCTGTCGTGATTGTAAATCCCGGAGGGACAGGCACACCAATCAAATTCATCTCCGCCAGATTGGCGCCTTTTCCTCCCAGCAGATTCTTCATGTCTGCTTTTCCTTCTGCTTTTCCGTTTCCGAAAGTATAAACTCTTTTCATTTCCATATAATATAATTGATATTTTTGTGATTTTGCCATCTCGAAGTTGCAAATATAACGACTTTTTCCCGAATAGAACAAGGTTCAATTGCATTTTTAAAGATGTTTTGCAACTGTTTCAGGCACATGCTTCCAAAACCGTTTCCCCCTTTCCTCCTTCGAGCGTGCTGTTCCTTCATATTTAAACGGCTGTTTAACATACTCTTTCCCTTCGGATTGAGATTGCTTTTTCCGCTCTTTTTCTACTCTTTTGTGTGCATCGTACCGGATTCGTTTATCACGCAGTAATTCCTGCCTAAGCCGTACCCTCATCACATCCTTTATAACCGGATCATCGTCGGCAATGCCTGAATTATTTCCGGCAATGCCTGAATTATTTCCAGCAATGCCTGCGTCATTTCCAGCAATGCCTGAATTATTTCCAGCAATGTCTGCGTCATTTCCAGCAATGTCTGGAATATTTCCAGCAATGTCTGCGTCATTTCCGGCAATGTCTGGAATATTTCCAGCAATGTCTGCATTATTTCCAGCAATGTCTGCATCATTTCCGGCAATGTCTGCATCATTTCCGGCAATGTCTGGAATATTTCCGGCAATGTCTGGAATATTTTCGACGTTAACCGGAGGGTCGCCGGCGGTAAACAGACAGAGAATGAATACAATATATATATATAACAAAAAGTCACTCTGCGCAACCGGCCTGATAAGGCCGGCATGGCCGGCGCGGTAACTTTGATAATGGCAGCGAAAAAAAATTGCAGGAAACCGGAGTCCCTCCTGTCCCCGGAAACCGCCAGCCCTTTTACTCATCCAATTCGTTACAGAGGTAAAAAATCAGTACCTTTGCCCCGTTCAATCTACGAAGGAATCAGTTTAAAAAAACAATAATATGGAAATAGGAAAATATTCATTTGGGACAGGCGACCGTTTCGCCCGTCAGGGAGAAGCGCAGCTAACCGCTTTGATAGAGGCGAGTAAGGCATTGGGAGTGGAAATGGTACCGGTATGGAACAAGTCGAACCGCGAGCATACCATTGTGCACTCCACCCCCGCCGATACGCGCAGGGAGGCCGATGCAGCCGTGAAAGCGCTGGCGTATACAGGAGCATATTTCGTTGATGCCGATCACATCAACCTGAGTAACGTGGACAAGTTCATCGACCATTCGGACTTCTTCACGCTCGACGTGGCCGATTACATCGGCAAGCAGGCGGCGTCGGGCGATTTGGATGCCTTTGTGGCGAAGCACCGTAAATATGCCGGAAAACTGTCTATCCCCGGCATCGCCGAGCCGTTCGACGTGCCGGAAACGCTGTTGCGGAACATTGCCGCCAAATTCCTTTACGCCGTGCAGGAGGCCGGGAACATCTACCGCCACATCGAAAAGGCAAAGGGCGCCGGTAATTTCATCGCCGAGGTTTCGATGGATGAAGTAAACGAAGCCCAGTCGCCCGTCGAAATGTTTTTCATCCTGAGCGCCATCGCCGGCGAAGGTATCCCGGCGCAAACCATCGCTCCCAAGTTCACCGGACGCTTCAACAAAGGCGTGGATTACGTCGGCGACGTGACGCAGTTCGGCCGGGAATTTGAAGAAGACCTGCTGGTCATTGATTACGCCGTGAAGGAATTTGGACTGCCCGCCAACCTGAAACTGAGCATCCACTCCGGCAGCGACAAGTTTTCCATTTATCCCGTGATGGGCGAATGGATCCGAAAATACGACAAGGGTATCCACATCAAGACCGCCGGCACGACGTGGCTCGAAGAAATCACAGGGTTAGCCCTGTCCGGCGACGACGAAGCCGTCGATCTTGCCAAGGCAATCTACTGCGGCGCCCTGGCGCGGTTCGACGAACTGTGCAGCCCGTATGCCACGGTGATTGATATTGACAAAAACCGGCTGCCGTCGCCCAAAGAGGTAGAACACTGGAGCGGTACGAAACTGGCCGATACGCTTCGCCATATCCCCGGTCATCCCGATTACAACCCGAATTTTAGACAGTTGATTCACGTCGGTTACAAAGTAGCGGCAGAATACGGCGTGGAGTTTACCCGTGCGCTGGAAAAACACCGGGACATTGTCGGGCAACAGGTGATCGAGAACATATATGACCGGCATATCAAACGCCTTTTCGGGATTCAATGATCAATACAAAGGCATAAAAATATCTTTGTCTTCCTCATTCAATACCTGCCGGGCGATCGGGAAAGCCCGGCAGGTGTTTTTTCACCGCCCTGTGCGGGAAAGTCATTTTTATCATGTACCTTTGCGGTAAAATCATAAAATAAAACTACAATCATGAGTAAAAAAGCGGTTTTGATTATCTGTGACGGATGGGGAATCGGCGATAAGCAAAAAGATGATGTCATTTATTGTACGCCAACGCCATATTGGGACTCTTTGTTGGCAAACTATCCAAATTCACAGTTGCAGGCTTCGGGCGAAAATGTAGGATTGCCGGACGGACAGATGGGCAATTCCGAAGTAGGCCATTTGAATATCGGAGCCGGGCGGGTGGTTTATCAGGATCTGGTGAAAATCAACCTGGCCTGCCGGAGCAATGCCATCCTGGAGAATCCGGAGATCCGGCGTGCCTGCGAGTATGCAAAAACAAACCACCGGCAAATCCATTTCCTTGGACTTGTTTCCGACGGAGGTGTACACAGTTCTTTAGACCATCTGATGAAACTGACGGAAATTTCAAATTATTACGGCATCGAAAAATCATTTGTCCACTGCTTTATGGACGGTCGCGACACCGACCCCAGAAGTGGAAAGGGCTTCATTGAAACGCTCGAAAACTACCTGAAAACGACCGGTGGAAAGATTGCTTCCATTGTCGGCCGCTATTACGCGATGGATCGCGACAAACGCTGGGAACGTGTGAAGGAAGCATACGACTTGCTGGTCAAAGGCGTTGGTAAGCCGTCGGAGTGCATGGTCACGGCGATGGAAGAATCGTATGCCGACGGGATCACGGATGAATTTGTCAAGCCGATTATACATACGGAAAACGGCAAGCCCGTCGCCCTGATTGAAGAGGGCGACGTCGTGATTTTCTTTAATTTCCGCAACGACCGCGCCAAGGAACTGACCATCGTGCTGACGCAGCAGGACATGCCGGAGGTCGGGATGCAGACCGTTCCGAACTTACAATACTTCACCATGACGCCCTACGACGCGACGTTCAAGGGGTTGCATGTCCTGTTCGACAAGGAGAACGTGGACAATACGATAGGCGAATACCTGTCGGCGCAGGGGAAAAGACAACTGCATATCGCCGAGACGGAGAAATACGCCCACGTGACGTTTTTCTTCAACGGCGGACGTGAAGCGCCTTTCGACGGCGAAGACCGTATACTGGTGCCCTCGCCCAAGGTAGCGACCTACGATCTGAAACCCGAGATGAGCGCTTACGAGGTAAAAGACAAACTGGTGGAAGCCCTCCGGACGCAACAGTACGATTTTATCGTCTGCAACTACGCCAACGGTGACATGGTCGGCCACACCGGCGTGTATACCGCCATCGAAAAGGCGGTAATAGCGGTGGACGCCTGCCTGAACGAAACGGTAGAAACCGCCCGTGCCAACGGCTATGAGGTGATCATCATTGCCGATCACGGCAATGCCGACCATGCCCTGAACAAAAACGGCTCGCCCAATACGGCGCATTCGCTCAACCCGGTGCCGTTTGTCTACGTGACAGACCATCAGGCGGCAAAAGTATCCGACGGCATACTGGCAGATGTGGCTCCTTCGCTGCTGACCATACTGGGTCTGCCCCAGCCGAAGGAGATGACGGGACACAGCCTGATTCAGGCGTGAAGCGACTCTTACCGAACCTTCCATTTGCCTGACTTGCTTCAAATCGGTGATACATTGGTCAGTCTGGAACTGATTGAACACTTTTTCTGCTGTGACCTTGCACAGTGTAAGGGCGCATGTTGCATCGAAGGCGAGGCCGGAGCGCCGCTGGAGAAAGCGGAGTTTGATCTGTTACGCAGCCTGCTGCCTGTGCTTTGGGACGACCTCTCGCCCCGGGCGCAGGCGGTCATTCGCCGGCAGGGAATCGGTTATATTGACCGGGATGGCGAAATTGTTACGTCGATTGTTGATGGCAAAGACTGTGTTTTCACCTGTTACGATGCCAACGGCCTTTGCCGTTGTGCCATCGAAAAGGCCTGCCACGAAAAACGCATTGATTTCCTCAAACCACTATCCTGCCACCTTTACCCGGTGCGTGTGACGCGATACCAGGCGTTTCAGGCGGTCAATTATCATCGCTGGAAAATATGCCGCAGCGCAGAACGGTGCGGCGTACAAAAACATCTGCCGGCTTACCGCTTTCTGCGTGAACCGCTCATTCGCAAATTCGGGCAGGACTGGTACGACGAACTGGATTTCTGTGCCCGGGAGTACCTCCGGCAAAAGTCCGGGAATTGAAGCGGGCAGTCATACAGGGGCATTTCAGCCTATGACAATTTGAAGCACCGGTTATACTTTGCACGGGATAAAATCTTTCTTTTCGCTTTTAGAACCTCCATCCTCATTTTGAGTGACAACGGTCTCACTAAGGAACTGTCTGAAAATAAACCACCCATTTACGGGTCTGTTTTTCACCATACTTCCTCCTGAAAATGCTTACATACCCCGGTATGCGCGCATTTTCAGTCGTTGGATGGCAAAAAA
>JAITAY010000142.1 GCA_031283915.1 Tannerella sp. | reverse complement strand
ATTTTTGCCGTGGTCAGAAAAAAACAGGCCTTTCAGGTGGATTATATGAATACAGTAAAAAGATTACAGGCTGGTTAATAATTATAAAAACATTTGGAATTGAACATAGAATTCGGAGGGTAACGGAGAAAAATCTCCGTGTCGTCCGTGTCTCCGTGTTAAAATGAATGCCTGACGAACGCTTCACCAAACCGGAACAGCTTATTTATTTCGCGTTAGGATGTATGCCAATTGAAATACTTTGCGTATTTTTACGCAACGAAAAAGAATCAAAAAACGACCAATGAGCTTGAGAAAACGTATAAAAGCAGTGATTACAGGGCTGTTAACGGCTGGCTGCCTGATGTTGTTTGCGCTTCCGGCACAGGCGGAAACAACTGCGTTTGTGCCGTCACTCCCTGTCGCGCAACCGCCGGAGGATACGTTGAAAGCAAAGATAAACGTGATTGACAACCGCATCATTGTCACGGATGCCCCGGCCAACAGCCAACTGGAAATATACAATATCGTAGGCATCCGGGTAAAGAAAATTGAAATCAAGCATCCGTCCGAAGAATACGCAGTATCCCTTCCGAAAGGATACTACATTGTCCGCATCGAAGAAACCGTTCGTAAAATCGTCATTCGCTGAGCCTACTCTCTCTTGAATTTTTCTATGGCCTGCTGAACGGAACCATGTATCAATAATAAAGCGCGGGCTTGTTCGCCGGGAATATTCAACGCTTCGACAAGCATCCGGACGCCACGGTCGACGAGTTTCCGGTTGGAAGGCCGCATGTGAACCATCCTGTTCCCTTTCACGCGCCCCAGTTTAATCATGACAGAAGTGGAAATCATGTTGAGAATCAGCTTTTGCGCAGTACCCGATTTCATGCGTGAACTGCCGGTGACGTATTCCGGCCCGACAATCACTTCAATCGGAATATCGGCTTCGGCAGCCGCCGGCGAATCGGGATTGCCGGTAAGGACGGCCGTAAGGATGCCATGCTTTCGCGCAGCATGCAAAGCCCCCGTGACATAGGGCGTTGTACCCGAAGCGGCAATGCCTACGAGGGTGTCGAGGACATTGACCTGATGCTGCAAAAGGTCTTTCCATCCCTGTTCGGCATCGTCTTCCGCATTTTCGACCGACCTGCGGAGCGCGGCCTCGCCTCCGGCAATCAATCCGACGACGCACGCGGGAGACATGCCGAAAGTCGGCGGAATCTCGGATGCGTCGAGCACGCCCAGCCGACCGCTCGTCCCTGCACCCAAATAGAACAGGCGCCCGCCCTGCTGCATCCGGGGAACCATCCGGTTCACCAGTTCCTCTATCCGGGGAATGACGTTCTGCACGGCCAGGATGACTTTCCCGTTTTCCACATTCATTTCTTCCAGCATCTCGCGCGTGGTCTTCTTCTCCAAATCATCGTAAAGCGAAGCCGCTTCCGTTATTTTCACAAATGCCATCGTAATAATTTGCAAGTTTTTTCGGGTACAAAAATAGAATTAATTAGTCTATGGGCACAAATATTCAAAGATATTATACGGTAAATGCACAAATTCATCTTTAAAAGAATTTTTTATGTGACTAAAAATACATACATTTGCGGCAAAAAAATAAATCGCTTGTCAATGAAACTTATTGCAGAAAGTACTTCTACTCGCACAGAGTGGGTTTTGGTCGAAGGAGATCACCTCGTTCAGAGGGTTATTACCGAGGGAATTAATCCCTATTTTCAGACAAGAAAAGAAATAAGCCGAAGCATTCGGCTTAACTTGCCGGAGATCTTTTTCAAACGGAAGATCAACCAAATCTATTTCTATGGCGCCGGGTGTGCGACCGAGGAGAAAAAAAAAGTCGTCGAATCATCGCTGATTGCCCAGTTCAAAACCAGCGCCCGGGTAGAAAGCGATTTGCTTGCGGCTGCTCGCGGCTTGTTCAAGAATGATACCGGGATTGCCTGTATCCTGGGGACAGGCTCCAATTCCTGTTTCTACGACGGGGAAAAAATCACTAAGAACGTCCGACCTGCGGGATATGTGTTGGGCGACGAAGGCAGTGAAGCCGTTCTCGGGAAGCTGTTTCTGGCCAATGTACTGAAAGACCTCGCCCCTGTCGAGTTAACAAAGCTTTTTTATGAGAAATTCGGCATTACAGCCGATGATGTCATGGATGCCGTCTACGAAAGCACCTCCCCCACCCGCTTTCTGGTATTTGTGTCCCGTTTCCTGGCGGAGAATCTGGAAAATAAATATGTCTACAACCTGCTGACTCAGAATCTGCGAGATTTCTTTACGCGCAATATCTGTCAATATGACTATAAGGCTTACCGGATACGGTTTGTCGGTTCGGGAGCTTTTACCTTTGCGGAAGTACTGAAGGAAATCGCCCTGGAATTCGGCACCAAAGTAGACATGATAAAAGTGTCTTCCATCCAGGGACTCATAGAATATCACGCGCTAAATGTCGATGGACTCGATTAATTTCCGCAAGGGAATCATTTCCTCCGGGGTTGTTGGCCGTTGCAAATAGCTGTGCGTGTAAAAAACGAACGATACTTTTTAATGCGAGTGAAGCGAAACGATTAAACTTCACGTTAGTAACATAAAAACAACATTATTCGATCTAATTGTTTCCTTCCTCGCTTTTCCGTATAGGTGGGGCGAATTTACCTTGCATTCGTATGCCGCATGGTTTGCAGGGTTGCCCCAAAACGAGAAGAGCAATTCAACTTGTCGCAATAGTATACCACGAGCGTCTGTCAGGTGACTGGGTTAGCACGTGTTGATGTACAGCGTTAGCGCGTGTCAGGTTACTGGGTTAAGGTCTGTCAGGCCATAGCGTTAGGTGTGTCGGGCAGCCGCATGGCTTCTCCACAATTTCTACCGGCCGAATGGATGACTTTTACGCCTAATGGACATTTGGGGATCATTTTCTAACTTCAATTTAGGAGCTGTCTGAAAATAAACCACCCATTTACGGGTCTGTTTTTCACCCTACTTCCTCCTGAAAATGCTTACATACCCCGGTATGCGCGCATTTTCAGTCGTTGGATGGCAAAAAAC
>JAITAY010000113.1 GCA_031283915.1 Tannerella sp. | reverse complement strand
ATCGCAGCCAACGGCGGCGGCACGAAGGTGAATAATTATTCGATTATGATAGACTTCAAACTGCCGAATGACAACCGTTACTGCTTCTATCAGACGAACCTGGCAAATAACGATGATGTGGATTTCTTCCTGCGCAACAATATGTATGAACTTGGCATCGGCGGCGTGTATACCGACCTGAAGGCTGACCCGATTAAATCGGGCGTCTGGTACCGGCTGGTCGTATCGGCTCAACTGGGCGAATCGCTGAAATACTACCTGAACGGTAAGGAAATCTATTCCCATAACGGCGAAGGGACGGCATCGCTGGACAGCCGCCTGGCATTTGATCCGGAGGGCGTACTGCTGTTTGCCGATGAAGACGGCGAAGACGAAAGCATCTACGTCGCGCAGGTCACCATCTGGGATCAGCCGCTGGCAGCTGCCGACGTAGCCGCTCTGGGCAATGCAGGCAGCGTTGACTACCTTACGTTCGAAGGCCCGCTGGTTGGCAAGTGGCTGTTCGAAGATCCGGAACGCCCGGGTGTGGCCGAAGTGGGTAACGAACTGATTCAGGTGGGCAGCGCCATCTGGGGAGCCGATGGCCCGAGCGCCGACAATAAGGCCGTATCGATCGGCAAGGGCAGTCATTTTCTGGCCAAACACGGCATTGCTGTCAGCGGCGAAACAGCTGCGGGCGACCCTGCAACGAAAGTCAACGAATACACGTTGCTAATCGACTTCAAGGTGGCGGAGACCGGACGCTATTATGCGTTCATGCAGACCGACCTGACAAACGGAAGTGATGGGGAAATCTTTATCAACGGCGACGGCAAAATAGGTATCAGCGGCGGTTACTATTCGCCCGCAGTCGTACAGCCTGAAACGTGGTATCGCTGGGTGCTGACCGTCAAGTGTGGCGAGGTGTGGAAGCAATACCTCGACGGCACACTGCTGTACGAAGCCGCCGCCGATCACGACGGCAAAATGAATGTGGACGATCGTTTTGCCCTGGATCCGGCCGGCGTCCTGCTGTTCGGTGACGAAGATGGCGAAGACAATGAGATCTTTGTTGCTGCCACCGCTCTTTGGAATAAGGCGCTAAGTGCGGGGGAAGTTGCTGCACTCGGACAGATTGGCGCTCCGATACAGTAGAAAAGAACACCGCCTCGACGGTAATCTTTATTAGAGAAGAGGGTGTATCAAAAGTTCGATACATCCTCTTTCATTAGGTGTGCCGTGCAAAGCAATTATACTATCCTCGTTCATAGCATGAAAAATATTTCTTAACCCACATTGCATTCAATAAGTCACTAAAACTCTCATAATCATCAAAATACTTTTAAGAAAAATCCGATTTGTGCACTACAAATTTCCAATTTGTTTTTCTTTGGCATCATAACTCTACCTTTCAAAATTTGTCGGCAAAGGAATGAAAACGGAAAATCATTGTCAATACCCCCTGTGCACTACAAATGAAATTGCTGTCGGAAATGGCAGTTTTTCTGGCAGTTTTTCCGCTAAACAGCCCATAAGCATGAATATATGTGGATTTTCCGGCCTTTTACCACTCGTCTTTTATTGATATTTAACCGTTGTTTTGGTAAGAGCTGCAATGTGGGTTAAAATATGATTATCGGATGCTTGAGAATTATCTGAACGTGGAAAAAGGCGTCTAAATCAACGCATTGATGGCAGGTGCGGCGTGGAACTTCAAGAAAATGCCAGAAAAATTGAAAGAGAAAATGCTTTGGCTCTTTTTTTAGCTCTTTTTTTCAGAAAAAACCACAACCCTTGATTTTGAAAATCGGGGGTTAATAAGGATTGACTAAATACCTCGTTGCAGCAGCAATAAATGCGGGAGACATATCCATGCTAATCAACTCAATATTTTCTGCTTTGCCACCCTTCTCTTTGAGCCTTTCCACCAGCTTTTCAACGCTTTCCATCCCTTTGCCTTCGGTAACAAAGATTGTCCTGCGTGCGCCTAAATCAACTGCCTGAGTGATATATTCATGGACTTTTTTACGGGAGGTCTCATCTATCCCGATACGTTTTGTTTGGCTCAAATCGTCACACGATACGGCTTTTTCTATCCAGTAATTGAACGAACACGCGCCACAATCGGGGCGCTGTTATCGCCAGATTCTCTGCTGCTTTACATACAGGCATCTCACTCTATATAAGTAACATGGCATATGCCTCGAATAGCAGGGTGAAGCTGCTGCCCTCTTGTGCCCACGGCACTTGAACCTGGGTGACTTTTCCGCTTACTGCATCTTTCACACGAGGTACGCGAGCGTGAAGATAGCACCTGTGCTGAAAAAAAATAAGGTGCTGCCACATCTTTTCTTCCGTGTCGTATGCACCTGAAATGCTGTTGCTACCCGTTATAAACTTAAAGCCCTTTTCAAAACCCAAATGGATATGAAGTTCTTTCTCTTTGCTCTCTGCTACTGCTAACAGTTCCACCTGTCTAATATACCACGGGCAACTCAGGCGCAACGCGATGTTAAATAGGTCTGTCGTATTCATGATGCTAAGATACTGCTTTTTATTTTACCCACACAATTCGTTATAGAGCAAAAAAATGCCTTCCGCGTGATGGATTCGGAAGACATTCGGGTTGGCGGGAGTGAACTGTGCCGGGGTCGAACCGGCGACCTCTGCCCTGTCAAGGCAGCGCTCTGAACCAACTGAGCTAACAGTTCAGACGCACAAAAGTATGAAAATTATTTGGAATTTCAGTCACGGCTCCAAAGAAGCTGCGTTTTTTTATCTTTGTAGCGGATGAATCGTCGAACACGGAAGTGTTGAACCTTTGGTCTTACCTTCTGTTATAAAGAAATAAAGCGCTGGACTTTCACAAGCCCAAACGCTTCTCGAATTACTTTTAAACGTTTCGACTTTCCCAAGCCTTTTAACGTCCGAACTACTTTTATTTGAATTTGAATAAACTCTGGCGTAAAGGTACTACCAATTTCTTTCGCGTGCAAGATAATTATTAAGGAAAATATTTTTTGCCGACACTTTTTCCGCAACAATTCCGGCAAAGATACTCCGAAAATAAAAAAAACAGGTCTGTATTCCGTTCTATATGCAAAAATAGCAAGTGAAATCGAAAAACACTTCCGTTTTTCTGATTGAAAACCAGTATATTTTTTGTTTCCTCCTGCACGGTAAAAGTTTCGGTTTTTGTCACGTTGAAAGCGATATAGTTCCCTCGGCGGGTAATCCCAAAAACTGCCTGTGCTCCGGCGGGAAACTTTCGGAAATTATTTCAAATACAGGAATAAGTTGCCGGCCGGTACATCGTACAGAGAAAAGCAGCAATGATACCGGATGCGGCACAGTCTTGTGCATAGATACAAACTCGCTACTGTCCGGTAAAATCGGGAAACAGAAGGAAAATGAACCGTTGAACTTAGCCTGCCTTGTAAGTCAATTCGTCGTATTATAGTCTTGTAGGGGGAAGCGTTTCTTTAATTTAGCGTTTCTTCTTGCGCTGTTTGTTTGCACGCTCCTTTTCCCTACGCTCCTTCTCTTTTTGTTTCAAACGCTCTTTAGCCTCTTTCTGCTTCTGCTTGCGCGCCAGTTCGCGTTCCCTGGCCTTCTGTTTCTTCAGAGATTCAGCCTCTTTCTTCTTTTGTTTGGAGGCTTTTGCTTCTTCTTCCTTGCGCTGCTGTTCTTCGAGGTCGGCCTGTTTACGGCGCTCCAGCATTTGTTCCAGCGTGATTTCCGTCGATTTTTTCGGCGTGAGAGAGTCACTTTTTGCATTTTCTTC
Organism: Tannerella sp.; assembly: GCA_031283915.1. Lineage (GTDB taxonomy): Bacteria > Bacteroidota > Bacteroidia > Bacteroidales > Tannerellaceae > Tannerella. The sequence goes on along the minus strand of JAITAY010000113.1, from coordinate 15,277 downwards.
GGCCGGCGGCATTTCCTGTTTTTCCTCCGGCGTTTCATGCGGCGGCGCTTCTTCCTCAAGAGGTTGTTCTTCCGTTTGCTTCTCAGGCGATGCGACATTTTCCTCCGGCGTTTCTTCTTCGGAAGCAACTGCTTCTTCTTCGTCCGCAAGGCCGGCCGCTTTTTCTACTTCCCGGTCTTCCATCTCCGCCAGTTTCTCGTCTTCCGCCATTTGTATCTTCCATCGCGCGATCAATTCCGGAGCTTTCGCCGCATAATGTTCTACAAAGAAAATCATGTATTCTTCCAGCGTTTTTCCCCGAAGCAACGTTTCGTAATTCCCGTCCGAGAAGGGGAAGAACGAAACGGCCTGTCCCAGTGCGGAAGCATATCCGTTTGGCCCGTAGATCATCTTTGCATATTCCAGCGTCTCGTCCAGGTTGCGAAATCCGGTGAGCGTCATGATGCTCAACGATCCGACTGTTTCGGTGTTCATGTCAAACACGTTGAGGGTGAAATTTGCAAAATTGAAGGCTGCTACGGCATACAGCAACTGATTCCGGTCGATGCTGCCGGTTTTGTAGACGAGCAGTATCCGGTGAGGTGTATCCGGCTCGTCCGCGAACTGACGCGCCGAATCGGCCGCCGAAATCATGCCGTCGGCGTCGAGTCCGAAACGCAGGTTCCACGTCATCCGGCTCATGCTGCCCTGCATCAGCGGGCGTCCGCGTAACACACCCTTGAGCATCTCGCCGGCCAGTTCCGTCACGTCCGCACGCGGATATTTTTCTACCAGTTCCGTCAACGCAGCCTTGAAGCCTTCCGCATCGCCGGCCTGTACCCAGGTCAGTGCATGTAAAAACATGAACTTGGGCATTAATACGGACAGCGGATACGTGCCGGCAAATTCCCGGTAATTCCGGCGAACCGTGACAGTATCTTCTTCCAGATAGCGGTAATACGTTTCTTCGTACAGCGAATCCTGTACGCGATCCATCATCCGCATGTGATACTCGTAATTCGGGTCGGCGATGGCTATGGCATAGTCGCTTTCGGGAAAAGCGCCAATCAGTTTCGACTTGTAGATTTCGCCCAGCGCCGTGTCTTTGTAGCGGAGCGCCGTCAGGTAGATGTGATAGTAATAGTCCATCCGGTATTTGTTGTCCGGAAAACGGCGTTCCAGTTCTTCAAATGACTCCAGAGATAAATTTTTATCTTCCAGTTTGTCCTTGTATATCATTCCCATGTTGAACAGGCCGTCGGCGATAATCAGGTTCGAAGCCTCCAGATCGTCTTCCGAAAACGGAATTTGCTGCAGGTAGTATTCCCGTGACTTGGGATCGGAGGCCAGCGAATCCAATGCCAGTTGCAGCGAGTCGGAGGCAGTCGATTGTTCTCCGGCGCCCGGTTGAGGAGCGCCTTCGCCTCCCGTTCCTTCGCCTTCCGTGCCGATGGTCGGCATCAACTTGTTCCGTCGTCGCCAGTTGTCTTCCAGCGTACGCTTGCCCCATTTGTTCTGGAATTGCGTCTTGCCTTGCGCCACAAGCTGTACATTATAAAAATAAAATGCATTGTCACCGGGAACCGTAGGGATCTGCGGCTGCATCATGTTCCCCTGCCCGCCAGCCCGCTGCGGGAAATTACTCCCGGTAGCTTCCTGGTCAGCCAGGTACTTTTCCCGTTCTGCGTTTTGAGCTTCTTCCTCTTCCCGTTTCTTTATATCTTCGATGAGCTTGTCGATCACGGCCAGCCGTTCGGCTTCCGGCATCCTGGCCAATGCCTGCAGGCTATCCTGCAAGTGGACGGCTTCCACGTGCACGACCAGTTCGTCCAGTACGGCCGACAGACGCGAAATCCGGTCATAATCCCTGTATTCCTTCCGTATGCCCGCCAGAGCGCCGCTGAAACAGGGTTGCGCATTCACATAATCTTTCTGCGTGAAATAAATATCACCCAGCCGTATCTGGCAGATGGCCTTGTCGAAGCCGTTCTGCGTGCTTTTTTCTATGCCGAGTGCATAATTTTCAATGGCTTTAGCTGTGTCCTGCCGGCTGAGGTGGATGTTCCCGATGGCGTAATACACCTGATCCAGATAATCCTTGTTTTTATCGCTTCGGGACATACGGTGCAACATTTTCAGTATACTCTGATAGTTGGCACCCGGAAATACTTCCGTCTGGCGGATACGCGCGGCAAATTCCAGTTCGTAGGGCGGACTGGAGGAGGCCACTTTCCCGAATGTCCGGTAAGCTTCTTCATTCTGTCCCAGCCCGGCATGGAGCTGCCCCAGTAAGTACCTCATCCGGGTGCGCTGGTATTTGTTCTTTTCCTGCTTGATGGCTTTCTGCAGGTAAGGGATCGCTTTTTCAAACTGCCCGTCCTTAATCAGGTAATCGGCATAGAAACGGTCATATTGTGGCTGGTTAGCCGGCGGGAAGCCGTTTTCGTCCAGCCGTTCCAGCGCTGCCCCGGCCTCGTGCAGCCAGTTCATCTCCACATAGCAGCGCGCCTGCCAGATACGCGCTTCGGCTACCATCTCCGCATCCGTGGCATAATGACGGGCAATGTACGAAAACGTGGCGGAAGCCTGCAGGAAATCGGCATTGTAGAACTGTCCCTGGCCGATCAGCATCCAGCAGTGTTTCAGGAAGGGATTGTATTCTTCTTTCGACTGCATGGCCGCCTGTTTCGGGTTGCTTTGCCATCCGGCCTTGCGGAGCGGTTTCTTTTGAATGGAATGCTGTTTGATAGCCTTGTTGCCTTTTTCGATGGCGCGGTCAAACGTACCGCCGGTTTCCTTTTTGTCCTTGGGTTGCGCACTGACGGGATACATGTATATCTGTTCGGTGTAATTCTCCTTATATCCGTTCATCATGGCGCCAAACGATTCGTCGAACGACGTTTTGCCGTTGAAATACGTGTTGTAGCGAGCCGTGAAGGCATGATAACGCCGGCTCGCCGCCGTATTTTTCTTCGTACTGCACGTCACTGCCAACACGCCGCAAATCACCAACCACAAAATAGAATAAAGATTCCGTTTCACATCCCAACCACGTTTGTATCTATGAAATAACTGAAAATTAATCGGAATATTGCATCCGACCGGAAAAATCCGGCCGGAGAGGGGATGAGAGACAGAGCAATTGTATATTCCGCGTAAAGCACGATATGAAACACAGGCAATTCGTGTCGCTTTCCATGACATCCGTTCGGACGGATGGCTGAGGGATGTTGTTCCCGAATTACCCGAAGCGTTCAAAACGTTTGCGCAACGTTGCGGTTTTGTCCCTGGGCAACCGCATCCAAATTTCTCTCGCCACCCCGTTTCCCCCAAGTGAGGTGTAAACTGGAGGAGCAGACGCTTTTTGAACGTCGCTCCGGTGAATCGAATACCGCACGAAACAGGTCGGCATAAACTTCAGCCATTCGCCTTATAAGGTAAGAGGTGCGTACCTTATAAGGTACGGGTCGTTTACCTTATAAGGTAAGAGATACGTACCTTATAAGGTTAGAACTATTGCGCAACATTGCGATTTTTGTTCCGCCGTGTTCCTCGCAGAAAATGACGTAGCGCAGGCGAATATATATAATATGTAGAGGTAAGGTAGGCAACAAGCCTTTCTCCGGACAATTTCCCGAAATGACATTTTCCGTTGTTTTGTTGGACTTAACGAACTATCTTTGCAACAAAAAGCATTATGAAAAAGTTACCGATAGGAATACAGTCGTTTTCGAATCTAAGGAAGGGTGATTATCTGTACGTCGATAAAACAGCGGATATTCACCGCATCGTTACAGGGGGGCACATTTATTTCCTGTCCCGTCCGCGTCGCTTTGGAAAATCTTTGCTTATCAGTACACTGGAAGAGCTTTTCAAGGGAAACAGCGAACTGTTCGAAGGGCTTTACATTTATGACAAGTGGGACTGGACACAGTCATATCCGGTCATACGGATTGACTGGACAGCCATTCAACATTTCTCAAAAGAAGAAATGGAACGTGACATGTCCGTTTTTCTGAAGTCTCTGGCGAACAGTTATGGAATATCCTTGTTTTCGGAATATGCCTCCGGCATGTTCAGGGAACTGATCGAAAACTTGTATCAAAAGACAGGGAAAAAAGTAGTTGTTTTGATTGATGAATACGACGTTCCCATATTGGATGCCATCGGAAAACCGGAAATGGAGGGCGTCCGCGAGTTTTTGCCGAATTTTTACCGGCAATTGAAAGCAAACGATAACTGTTTAAGATTCATTTTTCTGACCGGCATCTCAAAGTTTTCAAAGGTTTCGATCTTTTCGGCCTTAAACAGCGTGAATGATATAACGATGAGTGAAAAATATGTTTCGCTCTGCGGTTATACGCAGCAGGAACTGGAATGTTATTTCGCGGAATATATTGAGGAGACGGCTCGAAAATACGGGGAAACGACAGAAACCATCGTGGATGCCATCCGTAACTGGTATGACGGCTACTCGTGGGACGGTGAAACATCGGTCTACAATCCGTTTTCCACTTTGCTGTTCTTTGAGAATAAAGTATTTTCCAATTACTGGTTCGGCACGGGAACGCCTGCATTTTTGATGGAACTGTTCACGAAACGCAACGATTTGAGCGTCCTCTTGCAGCCGGTTCATGTCGGTTCGGATGCTTTCGAAAGCTGGGATCCCGATTTGGTTACTGAAATCCCGCTCCTGTTTCAAACCGGGTATCTCACCGTCAAAGGGCAGAAGACCGTCGATTGGGAACCTGAATATACGCTTGAAATGCCGAACCGGGAAGTCCGCATGTCCATGCAGAATCATTTGCTGTTCGCCTACACTTCGTATCCACTGGAAAATGTGAACGGTCTGAGAAAAGCGATGCAGCGGCAAATCCTCCTGAACGACATGGAAGGTCTGGAAAACAGCCTCCGTAAAATGCTCGCTCATGTTCCCTGTCAGTTGCACGGAAAAAGCGAAGCCTACTATCATTCCATTTTCCTGGTATGGATGAGTATGTTGGGTTTCAATATCCAGGGCGAAATCTCCACCAGCCGCGGCCGTATCGACGCCGTGTGGGAACAGGCGGGGACAGTTGTCGTTGCCGAGTTAAAATACGGCGCGGGAAAACAGACGGAGAGCCTTCTTGATGAAGCTTTAGCGCAAATCCGCGATCGCAGGTACTGCGAAAAATATATCGACCGCCCAATAAAACTGCTGGGCATCGCTTTCAGCGGCGAAGAAATAGCCTGCCGGACAGAACCAATCTGAATCCGGAAGGTTCAAGCATCATTGAATCACGGAGGCACGAAGAACACGGCGGAAAAACATCTCCCTGTTCTCTGTACCTCCGTGTTTTGCGAATGGGGATCAGGTTTCTATTTTCTTCCGCAGTCCGGCCAGATAGGTTTTCATGGCCACCGTATCCCGGCGGCGGATCATGTCCTGGAGGTCGGACAACTCCTGCTGGATGCGCTCGATTTGCCGGGGCGTCCGGGGGTTGAAGAGAATTTCCGTCAGCAGGTAATCGTCTTCCGAGAGCAGTCCGCGGGCAATCTTCATGTGACGCTTGAACGTTGTCCCGGGCGCATCCTGATGTTCCATTGTGGCGGCAAACACCAGCGTCGAAGCGAAGGGGATGCCTAATGAATAGGCCACTACCCGGTCGTGCTCCTCGAACGTATACTCGAAGACATTCAGTTTGAGCCGGTCGTACAGGTCTTTGAAAAAAATCTTCCCCAGGTAATCGCCCTCGCGGATGAGGATGGTATTCTCTTTTTCCAGGTTCCCCAGATTGGCAAAAGTGGGGCCAAACATCGGATGTGTGGACACATAGGGCAGGCCGCAGGCGCTGTAAAACGCCTGCAGGTTCGTCTTCACCGACGCCACATCGGAAATGATACATGCCGGTTTCAGGAAGGGTAATATCTCCTCGAAGGCTTCTATCGTATGATTCAGCGTCACGCAATTGATCGCCAGGCTGGGGTCAAACTCCCGAATTTCTTCGGGCGACTGCATCCGGACAGCGTTGTAGATGAAGCGCAGGCGACGGGGATCTTTTTCGAGTACGGCCACCTCATGGTCGAAACTCAGCAGGTCGGTGAAGAATGCCCCCATCTTCCCGGCGCCCAATATCAGTATTTTCATAATGCATCCACGATTAAACGGTCATGATGTTCATTTGCTGCCGTACGGATTCCTCATGAATTTCCTTCATGATCTTCTCGATAAACTCGGGATTCAAGTCCATGGCAATGGCCGCCCGTGTCCGGTTTTCCAGAATCTCGCCGTAGCGGGGTGTCTGAAGGATGGGCATGTTGTGTTCCTTCTTGTAGATACCTATTTCGCGCGAAATGCGCATCCGCTTGGCCAGTATCTCCAGCAAGCTTTCGTCGATGCCGTCGATCTGGCGACGCAGTTCGGAGAGGTTCTCGGTCGTCTGCGTGGAATCGCGAATCACCAGCAGGTTCAGCACATAATCCAGCACGTCAGGCGTAATCTGCTGTGAAGCGTCGCTCCATGCCTCGTCGGGATTGCAGTGTGATTCGACAATCAGGCCGTTGAAGTTCAGTTCCATCGCCTGCTGACACAGCGGCGCAATCAGCTCGCGTTTGCCGCCGATGTGGCTTGGGTCGCAGAAGATGGGCAGTTCGGGACAGCGGCGGTGCAGTTCGATCGGAATGTGCCACAAAGGCAGGTTCCGGTAAATCTTTTTGTCATAGGAGCTGAATCCGCGATGGATGACACCCAGCCGCCGGATGCCGGCGCCATGAAGCCGCTGTATGGCGCCGATCCACAGTTCCAGATCGGGATTGACCGGGTTTTTGACCAGCACCGGCATGTCGGTACCCTTCAGCGCATCGGCCAGTTCCTGCATCATAAACGGGTTAGCCGAAGAGCGTGCACCGATCCACAGCAGGTCAACGCCGGCTTTCAGCGCCTCGAACACGTGGTCGCGCGTGGCCACCTCCGTCGCCACATACATGCCCGTTTCTTCCTTCACCCGCTTCAGCCAGGCCAGGCCGATGGAGCCAACGCCCTCGAAGCCGCCCGGTTTCGTGCGCGGCTTCCATATTCCCGCGCGGAAAAGCTTGATGCCCTTTGCGGCCAGGCTTTGCGCCGTCTTCAACACCTGCGCTTCCGTTTCCGCACTGCACGGCCCGGCAATGACCACCGGACGTTCGCTGCTCACACCCGGCAATAAAATTGATTCCAGTTTAAATTCTTCCATATCCTTTACATTTTACACAGATTACAATCACATTCATCCTCGTTTTTCGTTTATCGTTTTTCGGATGCGGTTCAATGCTTCCGTCAATATTTCGTCGGGACAACAGAGCGAAAGGCGGACGTAGCGGTCACCCGCTTCGCCGAAGACGAATCCGGGTGTGACAAATACATTCGCTTCATACAGCATCCTGTCGGCCAAACATTCGCCGCTTTCTTCCGAATCGGGTATCCTGCCCCACAGGAACATCCCGACCTGGTTCTCGTCGTAGCGGCAACCCATCGCCCGCATGATACGTCCGGCCACTTCGCGACGGCTGCCATACGTCCGGTTGATCTCTTCGTACCATTCCCGCGGCGCTTTCAAGGCTTCGACCACCGCCGACTGCATCGGGGCAAACTGTCCCGAATCCACATTACTCTTTACCTTCAACACCCACTGCACGAACCGTTCGTTCGATGCCAGCATCGCCATCCGCCATCCGGGCATGTTATGTGCCTTGCTCATGGAATTGAGTTCAATGCAAATATCCCTGGCGCCCGGCACGCTCAGTATGCTCAGCGGCCGGTCATTCAAAATAAAACTGTACGGATTGTCATGGCAAATCACAATGCCGTGGCGACGTCCGAAATCCACCAGCCGTTCAAACAGCTCCATACTCGCACGGGCGCCGGTCGGCATGTGGGGATAATTTGTCCACATCAGCCTGACGCCGCGCAAGTCCATCCGTTCCAGCCCGTCAAAGTCCGGCTGCCATCCGTTTGCCTCCTCCAGCCTGTAGAGCATCCCGCGGGCGCCGGTCAGCGCAGTCACGGAACGGTAGGTCGGATAGCCCGGATCGGGAAGCAGCACGCCGTCGCCCGGATTCAGGAACGCCAGCGAAATATGCAATATCCCTTCCTTGGAGCCGATCAGCGGCTGTATCTCTGTTTTCGGATCCAGTGTTACGCCGAACCAGGTGCGATACCATCCGGCAAAGCCTTCGCGCAATGCCGGCATACCCGTATACGACTGATAGCCGTGTACACTGTCTTTTTTCACCTCCCGGCAAAATACCTCGACCGCCTCCCGCGAGGGCGGCCGGTCGGGACTGCCTACACCCAGATTGATCACGTTTTTCCCGGCTGCGTTCATCTCCGCTATTTCCCTGAGCTTTCTTGAGAAATAGTATTCGCTCACCGTCTCCAGCCGGACGGCCGGCCGAACGTCACACGCTTTGTTTTCCTTCTGCATATTCTCCTAAAATACTCAAATCCTTCGTCAGCGGAAGAATCGCATCCAGCGCCTGCCTGTAACGCAGGTAGTCGGCATACGTCAGGTTGATGTAAAACAGATATTCCCATTCGCGTCCGATGATCGGAAGCGACTGTATTTTGGTCAGGTTCATGTCGTAGAACGACAGGATGGTCAGCACCTTGGAAAGACTGCCGGAAGTATGGGGCAGCGCAAACACAAGCGAGGCTTTGTTTTTCCGCGTCCCTTCCAGCCATTCTTCCGCTTTCCACCGGTCGGCAATGACCAGGAAACGGGTATAGTTGCGCCTGTTGGTTTCGATCCCTTCAGCCAGTATCTCCAGCCCGTAGATTTCAGCCGCCTGCCGGCTGCAGACCGCCGCATGGTTCTTTAGCCGGTTTTCGGCAATCCGGCGGGCGCTCACGGCCGTATCTTCCATTTCCACCAGCCGCACGTGCGGCAGCGTGTCCAGATAGTCTCCGCACTGCATCAGGGCAATCGGATGCGAATCTACTTCTTCCACTTCCTGCAACGCCGTACCCGCCAAGGCGGAAAGCACATGCGAAATGCGCAGTTTATACTCTCCCACTATGGCGCATCCGCTTTCGCGTATCAGCTCGTGATTCTGCAGCAGGCTGCCCGCAATGGTGTTCTCAATGGCCATCATTCCGGTTGCGGACGAATCGTTATGCACATACCGCACCACGTCGCGAAACGTGCTGCAAGCCACTGTTTCAATTTCTTCCCCTTCGTAGTACTGGTGGGCGGCTATATCGTGATATGAACCGACTATCCCCTGAATCGCTACTTTCTTCTTCATCTCATTTTATTTTATTTCGTTTATCTCCCGTTCAAAAAAAAATCCCGCCGTTGGTTTCGGCAGGATTTTCTGTTTCTTTCTGTTGACGCTTTCACGTCCTTTTTTTACACACAAACTCCCGCCTTTACCCTGCTAACGTAAAAGTAAAAATAGAAGTATGTAAAAAAGAACGGTCTCATCGTTTGTTTCCTTTCGTTTAATTACGGCGGCAAATATAATGCTTTTTGATGAATTGTTTGAAGTCTCGGCTAAATCTTTTTTTGGAGCGCCGTTTTCGGAAAAGATACTGCCGGACAAGATGGGTGCATTTCAAATGGTCGTGTCCTTCTTACTTCCCAGAATGTGAAATCCTAAAGTGGTGATTCCTTTCCAAACGCTTCTACATAAAAAGGCGCATCGTTGCGCTTTCTTCCCGAACGCTTCTGCACAAAAGCGCATCATTGCGCTTTCTTCCCGAACGCTTCCGCACAAAAGCGCATCGTTGCGCTTTCTTCCCGAACGCTTCTACATAAAAAGCGCATCGTTGCGCTTTCCTCCTGAACGCTTCCGCACAAAAGCGCATCGTTGCGCCTGCTTTTCGAACGTTTCCACACGAAAATTTCACATAGGGATTCCTTATGCTCATACGTTCATTGAGGCTGTCAGCAGCAAATTTCGTGAATCACATCATACGCCTGCTCCTGTTCTTCCGGTGTGGGGCAATACGTTACCACGATCAGTTTCAATCCCGGACGCCAGAGTTCGCGGACGGTTTTTTCGATGGTGGCAATGTCGCCGACGATACGGGCGTTGAGCACAATGCCTGTATGGGCAAACCCTTCGGCAAACGGCGCCGCTGCATTCGGATTCGGGTCGGTTTCCGCCGAAAAAGCGGCATCAACCATTCGCAGGCCTTTGATTTGCCTGATGACCGGAATTTTGTTCGACCAGTCGCCGCAGGAATGAAACACCGGGCCGCCGAAAGCCAGGCCTGTCCGTTCAAACGATGGAAGAGCGCAATCCCTGTATTGCTCGCCCGACAGCATGACCACACTGTCATCGCTTTGCCCATACCCCTCAAAGTTCCGTGCCGAAGCAAAGCCATGTCCCGGACTCACCAGAGAGTCGCCGATGAGTTTCTTCTGTCCGGAAACAAAATCTATCGCCAGACCGGCAAGAACATCGAAAAAGCGCCTTATCGAATCGGGGTCAAGTATGATATCCATCAGGATACTGGTGTTTTCGACAATCATAGTGGCGGCATTAAGAGGCGACTGTGCGTCGGAGAAACTCACGGGCAGCCGGCCTTTGGTCTTGTCCATGAAATACTCGATCATATTCAGTGTGAATTTTCCGATGCCCGTTTCGGCGATGGGCGCCGGCGTATACGATAATGCGTCTGCCAGCGTATTGAACTTCGCCTGAACAGCAGGAGCAAGACCTTCACTCCAGACATATTCCATTCCAAAGGCCGAAGCTGTTGTGCCAATACCGTACCAGGGTTCAAGAAAGTTCGGAATATCGGCCTTGAATTTCATGCTTTCCTGCAGGCATCCCAGTTGCAACTCCAGCGAACGCTGCATGTTGCGGCAGGCGTAAGAAAACACTTCAGCCGCCCGCATCCTTCGGTAAACGGCTACGCCCGACGGGGCGTTCCAGAAAGCGTCGGTTCCGGCCAGCAGGCTTTGTTCGTAGGCGGCATAGGCGTCCATATCAAATTTTTCGGGCGATACTGGCGTAATCTCTGTTGCCTGCGAATCGCGTTTCGTAATATCAAATTGTTTCATTTTAATCAAATTACATATTTAACAGGTTGAATAGATACAAATATTTTCAGTGCAAGCCAGGCAACGAGATAAGCGGCGCCGGCGATCAGGAAAATGATGAAATAACTGTTTGTTGCCGCCAGTATCCAGCCCACTGTGGGCGAGAAGATGATCCCGCCGACAGCCCCGGCAAAACTGGTCAGCCCGATGACGGAGCCAACCGTCTTTTGGGGATAGATATCCGACACGACCGTGTAGATATTCGCGCCCCATGCCTGATGCGCCGCCGTCGCCAGACTGATCAGCACAATGGCGGCTATGAAAGACGGATACCATGCCAGCAGCACAATCGGCATAACCGCCAGCGCAGCAATCAGGATCGTCGTTTTCCGGGCGAAATCAATGCTTTTACCCCGGCGGATAAACCATGAAGACAGCCATCCGCCGCTGACGCCGCCCAGGGACGACACCGTATAGATAATAATCAGGGGAAGCCCGAAATCACCTATGTCGAGACCGAATTGCCCGTGCAGGTATTTGGGAAGCCAGAAGAGGAAAAACCACCAGATAGGGTCGGTAACAAACCGGCCGATGCAGATGCCGAGCGTCTGCTTGCTGCGGAGCAGTTGCAGCCATGGAATATCCTGTTTCTCTTCTTCTTTTTCCGAATCGGAACGGATATAATCGAGTTCTTTCTTTGATGCTTTTTTTTCGGGCTGACCGTAAAATAAAAGCCAGAAAAAGAGCCAGACGACGCCCAGTATTCCCGCAGCGACAAACGCAGCCTGCCAGCCGAAATTCAGCGCAAGCCGGGAGATGAGTACGGGCGAAACAATCACACCGACGGTTGCTCCGGTATTGAACAGTCCGGTGGCAAACGCTCTTTCCTTTTTAGGAAACCATTCGGCCACGGTTTTGATGGCGGCCGGGAAATTGGCGGATTCCCCCAGCGCCAGACAAAACCGTGCCGAAGCAAACGAGATTACGGACGAAGCCAGTGCATGACCGGCAGCCGACAGACTCCAGAAAATCATTGCAATGGAATAACCCAGCCGGACGCCGAATCTGTCCAGGAAATGCCCTGTAAACAGCAAACCGGCGGCGTAAGCAATCTGGAACGCCATCACAATATATCCATAGTCCGCTTCAGTCCAGTGAAAAGCAGTTTGCAATTGCGGTGCGAGAATACTCAATACCTGCCTGTCAATGAAATTAATCGTTGTGCCGAAGAAAAGCAGGCTGCATATCGTCCAACGGTAAGGCTGTTTCATCACTTTACTGTTCGTTTTTTTATTTCAACTGCTCCAATGTAATTCCACACAGCGACACTTTCCCCCTGACCGGTATGGCGGTAATGAATTTCACATCTTCCGGTGTCTCGAACTCAAGAACTTCAGCAGTGCCGGGTTCAGGCGTGACGGTTCCCAGTTTCGCTGTACCGTTAAGCATCAAATCAAATTGAGCCTCGCCTGCTTTTTGAATGGTGATATCGTTCACATATACCCTGATCCTGTTCGGTTTTCCGGAAGGTGTTTCCGTTTGAGCCGGAGCAAAAGAGGATTTCATTACCGGAATGATTTTTATTTTCGCTGAATCCGTCCATTCAAGTCCGGACCGGACAATCTCTTCTTCGGATTTTGAAAATCCTTTTGTCTTCAGTACGGCGTTTTCGGGCAAAGTCCATTCCTTTCCCGTCAATTCGCGTGTTCCCTGCATCAGCCAAAGTTTTTTATCGGCGTCGATATGCAGGGAACGGCGCCCTTCACCCTGTGCCAGCAGCTCAAAAACAGTGGGGCCGAAATTAATGCGATACTTCTCCAGTCCAAGCATCTGTTTTTGTCCAGCGAAAGTGGGATACCATTTCAGGTTCATCAGTACCAGCACGCCGAGGTCGCCTCTGACAAGTCCCGGATGAGAAGCAAATTCGGCGTATGCCTTCATCGTGGCAGCCGGGTCTGCTTTGTCCAGCAGTGCTATGGCTTTGTCGGCGTCGCCTTCTTTAAGCGCATCAATGGAATTTCGCAGCGTGGTTTCGTCGGACACCATGCAGAGATTAAAATCCTCCAGCCCCTTCCAGTATGCCAGGTGACGGGCTGCGCCGGGAATGCCGGAAGGCGTCCGGATGCCGTCAAGCAGTGTTTTGCGGTGTTTCGTGTCTTCCCGAACCGTTTCCAGCCGGTCGTTTGAGAAAGGCTGGTTTCCTGCCCAGCCATCAAACATGCAATCCGATGTTTCGCGACCGTATATCGGCGCCTTTGTGATCCAGTCAAACAGGTATGCGCCGCCGTTTATTTCGTTTTCCACACCGAAGAGATTTCTTCCCATTGTCCGGCAAGTTATGTCCAGCGGCTGATCTTTCGTGGACTTCCACACCTGCACCGAATGTGATTTGAAAAACAGTCCGTGTGGACGCAGTAACCAGTGTATAATTCCGTAAGAATCGCAGCCGGCTTCTTCGAGCCGGGAGGCAAACCGGCTGTAGGGAGTATAGGTGCGTCCCAGATAGTGCCCGTCGTCGTGATGCGACCAGATAATCGGGACAATGCGGCGACCCGCATCCGACAGGGTGCGCAGCAACTGTATTCCCTCCGGGGAATCAAATTCCGGCTTGTTGTGGACTGCCTCGTAATCGAGCGTCAGAAATGAAATCTCTCCGGGAGAACAGGCGTCGGCATAAGGCAACCAGGCGTTGAAACTCCACGAGGCTTGCGAGACCGCTACATCGCCATGGCCTGTTTCCTTCACGATTTCCTGAATGGTTTTCACTGCCTTTCCCACCCAGAAATATCCGGCAAGCCGGTTCCTGTTCGTCAGTTTTTCGTCGTTTATGGCATTATATTCTTTTTGCCAGTGTGCCGGAAAATCTTCAACCTTATATCCGGGTTGCGGGTCAATTCGCGTACAGGAAACTATTAAATTGATTTCGGGATAGAGGCTCAACAGACCGTTGATGATGGCGGCATAAAAGGTTTTGCCTTCCGGCGTGTCCGGTAGCGGACGAAACTGACCGTTGCCGACTTGTATTTTGGCGTTATCCGGCAGGGCAGCCATCATTTCCGGCGGATTGTTCCCGTCGGTGTCGATATCTATCTGGACGGCAATCTTCATCCCCTGCGCGGCGGCATGGGCAAATACTTTTTTCATCAGGCTCTGGACGGCGGCAACCTGCTGTTCTGCCGGAAGCAGCCCTTCGGGAGCCGCAAAGACAGGTCCCGAAAAATGTTCGCCCCCAACCATCCGCCGCACATCATTCACATGCGGCGTACCCCAGTCGCGTCCCTGATTTGTACTTGCCAGTACGCCCGCCTTTTTGGTAATGCCATTAAATTCAAACGTGAACATCGGATTGTTTCCGTACGCATGCACCATAATGACATTGTAACGCATCTTGCGACACTGGTCTGTCCAGCTTTTCCACTGTGCCAAATCCCAGCCGGAACATCCCGACAGGAAATTATGCCAGTTGAAGCTGTAACGTTCCCGTGCGATCGGCGCATCTTCAAAGTCTTTTTCGGGTAAACGCCACAGACTTTTTTCCGGCGCCGGATAGGTGTCGTAAGTCATATAAAACCCGCAACCATAATATTCCAGCAGGGCGTAAACGCCGTAGACGGCGCCGAGCGGGTCGGCTCCGGCAATCCGGAGTACATTGCTTTCGTTCGTCCGCGTCACACGAAACGACTCGAACGTTCCCTGACCATCGACGGCAATCTCGATGCGACGCGGGTTGACTGCATCAGGACGATCTTCCAGGATAAAATGATCCTTCGGAAAGACTTTGTTGAGCGATGCAACCAGCTCTTCCGCAGCCGAACGGACGGCAGGCGAAGCATCGGAAGCAAGCACAACGGCAACGGATTTTTCCCGCGACAGCGTGCATCCGGTCGCGAATAAAACCATACAAACGGCCAAATGTAGCCATATGCAGAAACTGTCATAATTCTTTTTCATCATTGTTTATTTTATAGAGTAATGCTGTTTCAGATACAAAGATAAAATCTATTCGTGAAATCCAAATCATCGTACCGCCCGGAACGAACGCATCGCACCGGAGGGAGCGAACGCATCTCACCGGAGGGAACGAACACGTCGTACCGAACGGAGCGAATGCGTCGCACCGAACGGTACGGATGGTTTTCTTTCCGAATCCGGGAAATATCAATGCTTAACACAGTCGAGATTACCTTGAATATTTTTGTCATAGTTGTTGTCCTTTATTTATATCCCGGATTGTTGTCCCATTTTCTGGAAATGTTCAAGTCTATCTCTTTTTGCGGCACAGGCCACAATAT
>JAITAY010000024.1 GCA_031283915.1 Tannerella sp. | reverse complement strand
TTCACCATACTTCCTCCTGAAAATGCTTACATACCCCGGTATGCGCGCATTTTCAGTCGTTGGATGGCAAAAAACATCTCCCGTAAATTTGGATGGTTTATTTCCAGACAGTTCCTTAGAATAATTAGGGAATAAATTCAAAACAGTTTCTAAGAATTTCTGTCAACGACGAAATCACCAATTTCCATATAAATCGGCTAAATCTTTTTTGGGCGCTGTTTTCGGAAAAGATTCTGCCGGACAGGATGAACTGCAAGGCATACAAAGTATTTATGGATGATGAATGCGGTAGTAGAGGAGCCGTTCAAAGTTAGGGATGAAATACCGGTAGCCTTCGGAGGGAAGATTCTTTCCCTTTCCGGAAGACAGGTTTTTGTCTTTCCTTTCCGGAGGGGTACGATTGAGTAATTGAATAAAGAGGTCGGCGGTAGTTAGCCGGAAGCAGCGTTATGACGGAAAAAACAGCGTTCGATTTTATCGGGTGCATTTCAATTTGTCGTATTCATCTCACTTCCCATAATGTGAGATACCCCAAGTAACGATTCTGTATGAAAGCTCATCGCTACGCTTTCTTCTTGAACATTTCCGCACGCCCCCAACGTGGGAACGACTTTCCGAGTGTTTCCGAAAAGCGACAGTTTCAAATACACCCTTAGGACTTTGCGTAACATGGGTTATTAAAACGTTATATCCTGTTGATTTCGCATTCCTAACCATTAGGATCAACCTCGGAGCGGATGGAACAAAGCACACAAAATACCTCAAACAGGGTATTGTCATAGAAAGCAGAACCGAATACCTTTGCGGCGGTGTTAATTATAAAAAAAAAAAACGAAGAAATGAGTACCCCTTTTTCGCCTGCAAGTAGAATAAAGGGGTACTCTCACTAAAAAATCATTTTAGCTATGGCAAAATTAAATTTTCCAGTTGGAAGTCGCAAGCGATTTCTCTTTTTTATTCTTTTTTCACTTGCTGCCTGGCATTGCGTAATGCCGGTTGTTGGGCAGGAGAAAGTCATTTTGCAAGGACAGGTCGTTGATAAACGCAGCAATGAAACGATTATCGGAGCCACTGTCTTATTGAAAGGTGACAAAGCCGGTTCGGGTACGGTTACGGATTTTGACGGACGGTTTAATCTGAATGTTCCCTCCCTGCCGGCAACCGTCGTGGTCAGTCACCTCGGTTACAGGCCGCAGGAGATAGATATCTACGAAGTCTCTTCCGAAGCGCTTCTCATCCCGCTCGTCGAAGACCTGAACCTGCTGAACGAAGTCGTGATTATCGGCTATGGAACGGTCAGGAAAAGAGACCTGACGGGATCCGTATCTTCCATCAGGGAAGAACATTTCAACAAGGGCGTATCCGTTTCTGTCGATCAGTTGCTGCAGGGCACAACGCCGGGATTAAACATCCAGCAGTCCAGTTCCGAACCCGGAGGAGGTGTTTCGGTACGTATCCGCGGAAACAACTCGATCAATGCAGGCACCAGCCCGCTCTATGTGATCGACGGCTTTCCCGTCGATAATTCGAGCAATCTCTCCGCCTCGTCCGGCGAAGGAGGACTGGGATCTAATTCGGCGCCCAAAAACCCTTTAAATGCCCTTAATACGAACGATATAGAATCGGTCGAAGTATTAAAGGACGCTTCCGCGACGGCCATCTACGGTTCGAGAGCCGCCAACGGAGTGATATTGATCACGACCAAAAAGGGAAAAGAGGGCAAAACCAAAGTGTCGTATTCGTTTGAGGGCGGCGTGCAGCAGGTGGCGAAGAAAATTGACGTCCTTTCCACCGCCGACTATATCCGAACCATCAACGCGCAGTTCAGGGAACGGGGGGACAGCGAGGTTTTCAGCCAGGCCGACATCGAGCGGATCGGCAAGGGCACCGACTGGCAGGACGAGATCCTGAAAGAAGCCGCCGTACAAAGCCATAACCTTTCCTTTTCCGGCGGAAACGACGTCATGTCCTACTTCACTTCCTTCAATTACGTGAATCAGGACGGGATTGTGCGCAATACCGGACTTGAGAAATATGTGGCGCGGTTGAATCTGGAAAGCAAATTCGCCGCACACGGCAAGGTCGGCGTCAATCTCAGCACAAGCCGGGTGACGGATGATAACTTCACGGACAGCAACAGCATCAACGAAAGCACCGGCCCCGTGAACGCCGCCCTGCTTTACGACCCTACCGAAGCGGTGTACAACAGCGACGGCTCTTTTACCTCTTCCACCTTCCTGACCATTAACAATCCGCTCAGCATTGTGGAAGGCGTTTCGAGTAGAAACGCGACCAACCGCACCCTTGGCAATCTCTTCATCGAATATCAGCTAATCGAAGGCTTAACCGCAAAGTTGAACCTGGGCGCCGATCTTCAAAGCGTCCGGAGGGACATCTACAACACGCGCCTGACAATCTACGGATATGCGCAGAACGGAATGGCCAACGTCGCAACCCTCGAACGCACGGATATACTGGGCGAATATACGATGAACTACAGTAAACAAATCACGCCCAAAAGCCTGATTGCCGCCCTGGGCGGAATCACTTACCAGCATTTCAACACCCGGCGCTTCGGCGGATCGATCAATAATTTCCCCTCGGACAACCTGCATACGGACAATCTGGGGCTGGGAGACACCGGCACGGCTTCGCTGAGCAGCAACCGGGAAAGCAACGCCCTGCTGTCGTATCTCGGAAGGGTAAACTATGCCTTCGACGACAAATACCTGCTGACTGCTTCCCTCCGGGCCGACGGCTCGTCCCGGTTCGGAACAAACAACAAGTTCGGCTATTTCCCTTCATTTGCCGGAGGATGGAATCTGTCGAACGAAAAATTCATCCCGAACTTTTTCGACAACCTGAAACTCAGAGCCAGCTGGGGAGTTACCGGAAATCAGGACATCGGAAACTACCGGTCGCTCAATACCTATACGCGGGGAGGGACGTTTGTTTCGGGCGGTTCGCGCATCGTGGGAACTTCTCCTTCGCGTATCGCCAATCCGGACCTGAAATGGGAATCGACTGCCCAGACGGACATCGGCATCGACGCCGGCTTCCTGAAAGACAGAGTGAACATCACGCTCGACTACTTCATAAAGAATACGAAGGATATGCTGATCGATTTGCCCCTGCCGAGAGCTTCGGGATATACGTCCATCCTGTCCAACATCGGCTCTTTGCGGAATACCGGTGTAGAGTTTCTGATCCATGCCGCAGTGATCGACAAACGCAATTTCCGGTGGAATACCTCGCTCAATCTGGCCACCGTAAGGAATAAGGTGACCGATCTGGGCGATATCGCAAACATCCTCACCGGTAATGCGTCCAACATCGGCAATACGGTGATTATCACCGAAGGCAAACCTGCATTTTCGTACTACGGCTATGAGGTCACCGGGATATTCAGGGACGCCGCCGAGGTGGCCGCTTCCGCCCAGCCCAATTCGCAGCCCGGATTCCCCATTTACAGGGACATCAACGGGGATAATCAGATCACGGCAGACGACCAGCAAATCATCGGCGACCCCTATCCCGACTTCACTTACGGGTTTCAGAACACGTTTTCCTATAAACGCTTCAGCCTGAATTTCCTTATACAGGGACAAAAGGGCGGCGAAATCTTCAACGGCAACATTATGGAGAGCATGTATCCCAGCAATATACGGCGGAACATGCTCACCGCTACCGTTGCCGACCGCTGGACGCCGGAGAACCCGGACGGACGGTGGCCTTCGGGCACTCAGCCGACAGCCTACGGCGGCGGGAAAGTGAACACCCTGGCTTTGCAGGATGCCTCCTACCTGCGTCTCAAATATGCACAGCTCTCCTACGACATCCGTCTGAAGAGCCGGAAATACGTCAACAGCGCAAGCGTCTATCTCAGCGGGCAGAACCTTTTCACGTTCTCCGACTACATCGGCTACGATCCCGAAGCCAACACCTTCGGAAGCAGCAGCGCCCGGGTGGATTTGAATACCTATCCGCTGGCGCGGACATGGTCGCTCGGTTTTAACATCTCATTTTAACAACATCCATAACTCATAACTCATAATTCATAATTGATTTACGTATGAAATCTTACAAAAAATACATCGCTGTCCTGTTACTGTTCCCCTTTTATGCCTGCGACAGCCTGCTGAACGAAACCGTTTATTCCGAACTGACGACGGAAACGTTCCTGAACACGGAAGAAGCCAAACTCTCCATCCTGTATTCGGCCTACGGCAATGCACAG
>JAITAY010000383.1 GCA_031283915.1 Tannerella sp. | reverse complement strand
ATCATTTGATTTTTAATTATGGCGCGAAAGTAGCCGCCGAATGTTTCCTTTTTGTTATACACGTATTACGTTGTAGTTATTATTATCATGAAAGTTATTTCCCGAACAAAATATCCATCCGTCTGCCTTTTATACTAATATGTTACATAACACATTTCAATAAAATAAAATTGGTTGAGTTGAACATTCAGCATAAAGTCAATTTTTCTGAGGCTACGGCGAATGCCCGCTTAGCTGTAATATTCGGACAGGTTGGCGCGACCGGCTTGTCAACGCAGGGCAAGAATGTACGGGCGCTCGTGTTGAAAGGTGATAAGCGGAAGGTAAAATTTAAATGAACAATAGCATTATGGCTCTACATGTACATATGCGAAGCCCAAGCCGGTTTTGCTTTTATTGATAGCGATTAATTTTTGTCATCCGGTAGCTTTGTGGCGACATTCCCACGAGCCGTCTAAAATACCGGCAAAAGTAGGATTCATTCGGAAAATCCAGCCGGCAGGAGATCTCCGAAATTGATAACTTCGGCGATTGAAGCAGGGTTTTTATCTCCAGAATGAAATGTTGGTCTATCAGGTCTTTGGGAGATTTGCAAGGGATTGATTCACGGGTAATTTTGCAGAGATAGTTGGTGGTTATATGGAGTTTTTCGGCATAGAACCGGACATTGCGCTGTTCGCGACAATGTTTTGACAGTAGCGACATGAATTGATAAAACAACTCGCGTTTTCTCGTCAGCTTTAAAGACTCCGAATCCAATTTCAAACGGATACATTCAAAAAGGTACGTCAGGTAGCTTTGCAGGAAATTCCGCTGCATGAGCGGAAAGGATTTGCTTCCGGTATTTTTTGAAAGCAGCTTTGCCATGTCGTACCACGTAAAAGTTTCGCTCATATATGCGGCGTTTTTTTCCGTATAGGTGTAAAAGGGTACTCGGCGCAGGTATTCGTTAACCGAAAAATCAAGCCCCACGTTCACGTCGTCAAACAGTTCTCCGGAAAAAGTAAACAGCCTCACACTAAAGTCATCCGACATGTTTTTCATATAGAACGTCATGCCGGGCAACAAGAACGATTCCGTATTTTGCGTAATGCGGTGCTCGCCAACACCGTAGCAGAGCGTTGCTTTTCCGGCGATGCAGAAAAAAGCAACCCCACCCTCCAATCGGCAAGGGTAATCACGAAAGATAGCAAGATCCGTTTCGCCATACCAGAAGTATTCTTTCAAACGTGCAAACGACAGGTTTATACTTTTATCTCTATTCATTTCCGTACTAAAAAGGGCATACAAAAATACAAAAAATACGGAATTTGACTATCTGTACCGAAAATGGACATAGTTGTCCTTTTTATGGGCAATAACGACGGGAACAGCACTGTACATTTGTAGAAAATTTTAAAGAAAGATTCGGAACTTGTAATGTATAGCGCTAATTTCATGACGCTGGTAGTCGTTAACTATTCGACGTGGAGCAAAATCGAAAGCGCTATCGTAAATGGATTGAGAGTTGAATGAAAATTTTAAGTGAGATGGAAAACATTGAATATACTAATAATTACTACAATTAAATACTTAAAAATCGTATGCTTAGAAGAATTAGAATGATTGCAGGCGCTCTGTGCTTTGCGTTGCTGACTTTGCTGTTTCTTGATTTTACGGGAACACTGCACAGATGGTTGGGCTTTTTGGCGAAGATACAGTTTATGCCTGCCCTGATGACTCTGAATGTGGGCATCGTTGCAGGACTCCTGCTGCTGACGTTCATGTTCGGACGTGTGTATTGTTCGGTAATTTGTCCCCTTGGGGTGTTGCAGGACATTGTTTCCGGGATAGCCTCGCGCTGGAACAGACGTCGCTTCAGGTGGTCGCCGGCCGTGTCGTGGCTCAGGTACTCCGTGCTGGCGCTGTTTGTTATAGCTATTGTGTGCGGAGCCGGTTCGGCAGTGGCTTTGCTCTCGCCATATAGCGCCTACGGGCGTGTGGCCGGCAATTTGTTTGCACCTCTCTGGCAGTGGGGCAATAACCTGCTCGCTATGATGGCCGAACGGACGGAGAGCTACGCCTTTTACCCCGTGAAAGTGTGGTTGCCCAGCGTGGCAGCCCTTACAGTAGCGCTGCTTACGTTCGCAGCCATTGTTGCCTTTTCCTGGCGGTCGGGACGGACGTATTGCAATACGGTTTGTCCGGTCGGGACTTTTCTTGGAGTGATCGCGCGTGTTGCCATTTTCAAACCGGTTATCGACGTAGAGAAATGCAACGGCTGCAAGTTCTGTGCCCGAAACTGCAAAGCCTCGTGCATCGATAGCGAACAACATGCGATAGATTACA
This sequence comes from Tannerella sp., assembly GCA_031283915.1. Lineage (GTDB taxonomy): Bacteria > Bacteroidota > Bacteroidia > Bacteroidales > Tannerellaceae > Tannerella. The sequence continues at coordinate 2,786 of JAITAY010000383.1, read as the reverse complement.
GCCGCTGCGTCGTTTGCCTCGACTGTATAGGTAAATGCAAGCAGGGAGCTATACGTTATGCCCCCCAACTTCCGTTTGTGAACCGCTTCAAAACGACCGGCGACAATGTGCTTGCCGCCGAAATGCAGGCCGGGGGCGTATCCCGCCGCCACTTTTTCAGCCTGGGCGCCCTGCTCGTAGCGCCGCCTTTTGCCAAAGCGCAGCAGAAACTCATTGCCGACGGTGGGCTGGCCGACATTGCCGACAAGCAAAGGCCCCCGGAGCGCACGACCCCGGTCATTCCCCCCGGTTCGCTCGGCGCCCGCAATATGGCGCGTCATTGTACGGGTTGCAGTTTGTGCGTTACCGTCTGTCCCTCTAAAATATTACGTCCTGCGGGAGGCTTAATGACGCTCCTGCAGCCGGAACTCTCGTTTGAGCATGGCTATTGCCGCCCCGAATGTGTGAAATGCGGCGAAGTTTGCCCCACCGGAGCCATCCAACCTCTCACCACGGCAGACAAGAGCGCCACCAAGGTAGGGCGTTCGGTGTTTATCAAAGAACGTTGTGTAAATAACACCGACAAACAACCCTGCGACAACTGTGCCCGGCATTGCCCCACTCAGGCCATTACCATGGCGCCCAATCCCGACGCGCCCCAGGAAGCGCAACGGCCTCCGGGCGGAGGATTCTTCTTTGGCCCGCCTCCCAAACCTCTGATGATTCCCGTCATCGACGATGAGAAGTGCATCGGCTGCGGCGCATGTGAACACCTCTGTCCCTCCCGCCCTCTGAGCGCTATCTATGTAGAGGGAAACCTTATGCACAGAATTGTTTAACGGATAAAATATACAAGAATGAAACCCATCAACATGAAATCAGACAAAAATAAAGGAGTCGACCGCAGGAGATTCCTCCGGACCCTCGGCGCAGGCGCTGTGGTAACGGCGGCGGCAGGCCTCGAAAGTTGCAATTCCCAACAGGGACGCAGCCCCTTATTCGGATACCAGACGGGCGAAGTGCCGACGGATAAAATGACCTACCGCACTCAGCCGCGCACAGGCGACCGCGTCTCCCTCCTTGGCTATGGCTGTATGCGATGGCCCACACGGCAGAGAGCCGATGGCAACGGTCAGGAGATAGACCAGGAAATGGTTAACCAATTAGTAGATTATGCCATTGAGCATGGCGTGAACTATTTCGACACCTCGCCGCTATATGTCCAGGCCCTGTCGGAAAAGGCTACCGGCATCGCCCTCAGCCGCCATCCGAGGGAGAAATGGTTTATCGCCACCAAGATGTCCAATCATCGCGCAGTTCCGCCCGGCGTTTCCATGCGCGATTACTCCATCGAAATGTATCACAACTCCATGGAGCAGCTCCAAGTGGATTATCTGGATTATTACCTGCTCCACGGCGTAGGGATGGGTGGAGGAATGAAGGCGTTTAACGACCGTTTTGTCGATCCGGGACTGATCGACTTCCTGCTGAAGGAGCGCGAAGCGGGGCGTATTCGCAATCTCGGCTGGTCGTTTCATCAGGATGTGGCGGTTTTCGACCATCTGCTCTCCACGGGGATAGACTGGGATTTCGCGCAGATTCAACTTAACTATGCCGACTGGAAAAACGCCGACGGATCGTTTAACGTCAACGCCGAGTATTTGTACGGCGAGTTGGAAAAGCGCAATATCACCGCCACAATCATGGAGCCGCTGCTGGGCGGTCGTCTGGCGCGGCTCAATCCCATCGCCCTCGAACTGCTCCGCGCACATCGCCCCGGCGATAACCCGGCTCAATGGGCGTTTCGCTACGCCGGCACACACGAAAAGGTGCTTACCGTCCTGAGTGGCATGACGTATATGGAACATTTGCAGGATAACATCCGCACATATTCCCCCCTCCAGCCTGTAACGCCTGATGAAGAGGAGACGCTTCAAAAAGTAGCCGAGATAATCCTCAAGTCGCAATACATCTCCTGCACCACCTGCCAGTATTGCATGCCCTGTCCCTATGGTCTCGACATCCCGTCGATATTCTCGCACTACAACCGCTGTATCAGCGACGACAATATGCCCCGCCTCGACACTCAGGAGGCCGTCGAATATCGCCGTGCACGCCGGGCCTTCCTCGTAGGCTACGACCGTAGCGTTCCCCGCCTGCGCCAGGCCTCACACTGTACCAACTGCGGGCAATGCCGCTCCAAATGCACGCAAAGCATCAATATCCCTGATGAGATGGTACGGATAGACGAATTTGTAGAACTATTGAAGAAAACAGTATGAGGCAGCAGAAAATCACCCGCCGGGAAGCCCTGAAATACACAGGAACATTGCTTGCCGGCGCTGCCATAGGAGCGACGGGAATACGTACCGCCGCCGCAATGGGTCAAGTTAAAAATCAAAATGAAAATATGAATATGAGCAAAAAAATCTTAGCGCTCTCGGCGAGTGCACGTAAAAACGGTAATTCTTCCACGCTGTGCAACGAATTTCTTCGCGGCGCAAAAGAAGCGGGACACGAAACCGAAAAAATCTTTATCTGCGACAAAAAGATAAACGGTTGTCTGGGTTGCCTTGCCTGTCAGGAAAATGGAGGCGAGTGCATCCGGAAAGACGACATGACCGAAATATACGAAAAATTGCTTGCAGCAGATGCCGTTGTATATGCTTCGCCGGTCTATTTCTACAGTTTCAGAACTCCTGACCTGCTGTTTATTAAAATACTCAAACACAGCAAAAAAAGAAAACACTATACGCAAACAGAAAATGTCGTATCTTTGCAAGAAAAACGGATAAAAAAATGCAGAC
>JAITAY010000373.1 GCA_031283915.1 Tannerella sp. | reverse complement strand
TTCCGCAGGTCGCTGACCTGCGGTTATGAAAATTACGGCTTTCAGCCGATGAGGTATCATATACGATAATCATTATATATTTTAATCAGTATCTTGTTTTTCTATCTATACATGTCATTTGTTCTTTCGTTCAACATAAAAATCGCTCGCCGGCTTTTCCCGAAACGATCACTATCTTTCAGGTAAACGATCACTATCCTTTTCCAAAAAGATCGGTAATCGTTTTGAAATTGATAAGTAATCGTTTTTCAAGAGATCGGTAATCGTTTTACTTTGCCTTTTCCCGGCTCTGTGACGCTTGATTTTTTGCTGCCCTGCAATTGGCGGAATCAAGGCTGCTGCCTTTCCTGCGACGCATTGCGCCGAAGGATACGTTTTTCCAGCAAGTGCCAGGAGAGACAGGCAAGCCCTGAAACGGTACAAAAACAAATCAGGAACAAGCAGGCCGGATGATTTCTCATCCAGTCTACGCATAAAAACAATTGTATCACCGGATAATGATACAGGTAGAACCCGTATGAAAAATCGCCGTAACGTGACACGACCGCCAGTTTCCCGAAATAACAGGCAAACGACACAATCAGCACGGCAAACGCTATCGGGTATACCGGTTCAATCATCCAGTGCCCGATAAAAAAATACCTCAACAGAAAAATAATGGCAGCCCCGGGCAGGAGCCACCGGACATGGCGTTTCGTGATGAAATCGAAATAGAACAGAAGAACGATGCCCGCGACGAAAAAACGGATTTGTCCCAGAAACTGTCGTTCCAGTATCAGGTACAGTTCGTTTCCGGAAGATTCGTAAAGAAATGACATGGTGTGATCGAACAAACAGGACAAGACATATACTGTACCCAGAACGAAGCCGGGTCGCCGCCGCAGGAAAAGCGCCAGTAATGGAACAAACGCATACAGAGCCAATTCCACTTTGATCGTCCACAAAGCGCCGTTGATGTAAGGAAAGGCGTTATCCGTAAATACGCCGGGCAATACGGGCTGGAGAAAATTCATGAAAGATAGATTGGCGACCAAATACGTATAAAAGTCTTTGTCCGTAAAATACGCTTGTGCAGGAAGCGTGCTTACTAAAGACAGAAGCAGCGCACAGGCTACTACGACCAGGACGTACGCCGGCACAATCCGCCGGATGCGTTTCAGGCAATAATCCCGGAGGCCAGCGCTCCGGTAATAACTTCTTGTGATCAGGAAGCCGCTGATAATAAAGAAACCGGCCACACCCATCGCCGAAGAAACCGGCCACCACACGGAGATGGAAGCCAATTCTCCAAAATGAGCCATAAACACCGAAAAGGCAAAAAACAGTCGCAGAAAATCAAATCCGTTTCTTTTGGCAACCTCCGGAGAGAAAACAGGCTGGACGGACATGCAAAAGTCACAAATAGGGATTGTCTAACGTTTGGAACTCCCCGGCATGTGCCTCGTTCCGGTGTCTGTGATCCAGTACATGCAGGAAATAAATATGCTTCAGCCAAGCCGCCTGTTTGAATACCCGCCGGTTGGCCAGGAAAACAGGCGGCTCAATGATCCGTTTGTCATGCCGGTCATTAAATTCATCAATGGCCAGTAGTTCGCCGCAACGATGATTGTGTTCTTCTCTGTGAATGTCATCGAAATACAGATAAACCAGGTCTAAGTAATTTGCCGGATCGCCGTCAAACACCGTCAGGGCGTCGGCTGTCGAGGAATAATAGTCCACATCGACCGACACAAATCCGACGGGCGCATCCGGTGCAAGTATTTCGAAGAAAGCTTTCAGCCGGTCTTTAATATTTCCCTGCATCATGCGAACATCGGGATGCAGCTTTTTCCGCAGCAAATCATAATTCATGGGGAAATCGCCTTCGCGGTACAAATCGGGATGGTCCCGGTAATCCCTGTGGGGAGGCATACCGGCGACGTTGTCGAAGCCGTAGATGTCGAACCGGATACCGGTGATTTTCGCAATCCGGCGGGCAATTCGTTGGATATTCATCAGTCCTGCGCCTGCCGCTACGCCAAATTCAATGACACTGACCGCTTTCAGACCCAGTCGGGAAGCTCGGTCAGCCGCTTTCAGCAAGCCGAATGCATGTTGCTGGCGAAGGATCAAATCGAAGGCGATTTTGGAACGATAGGAGCCAAACAGAAAAACAAAAACGGCAAGCAGATTCAGATGGAGCGGTTCCGTGAGCCGTTCCACGAAGATGCGCCGCCAGATGTAGCCGTACTTTAATTTTTTCAGGAATGACATGATACGTCCGGCATTTACGATTATTGTACAACGGCAATCTTTGCGACCGCACTTTCCCCGCCGCCGGGAGCCGAAGCCAGTACCAGATAGATGCCCGTTGCCACGCGGTGGCCGCTCCGGTTACGGCAGTTCCACGCCAGTTGTCCGCCGGCCGACCGGCCCTGATAAATCAGGTTGCCGGAGACATCGGTGATTTTCACATTGGAATCGGCGACCAATCCGGTGATGATCACCTGATCGTCGACCGCCAGCCGCACCGGATTGGGATAGGCATATACGTCGGAATAATGTTCGCTGGCTGCTGTGGCCTCGCCTTGATAGGAAATCAGTCCCTTGTCGGTACCGAAAAAGACTTCGCCCGTCTGCTGGTTGATGGCAATGCTGAGGATGTTGTTGGAATAGAGCGGCGAGTTGTCCGTATTGAAATGGAGGAGCGTTTCCGAACCGTCCGGACTGACCAGAAAGACGCCCGAACCGGTCGTTCCGATCCATTTCCGGTTACCGCCGTCCACCGCGATGGCATGTACCTCCTCGCCGTTCAGGAAATAATACCGCTGTTCGCTGTCCGTTTCGTCCACCCGTATAATCTGGGTACAATAGAGGTTGTCCGGATTTTCAATCGCACGCGCCGGCGTCGAACAGATAATCGGCCCCTTGTTGGTGCCGATCCAGATTTCCCCCTTCAAATCCTCGACCATGCAATAGTAGGCGCTGGCGTCCACGGCACTGCCGGAGGCGCCTTTGAACGACGGGAAATAATTGGCGACATCGTCCGAAGCATCCTCCAGCGTGCCTTTGTCGTCAAAGACAAGGATACCGGGCGAAATACTGCTGTGGGGCACGTTGACCCATTTGTGGCCTTTGGAGGTGATCAGAATCTGATCGACAAAATAGGCTTGAGTGATGCCGGGATAATAGAGCGAAATCCATGTACCGTCAGCCTTCCGAACCACAATCCCGTTGTTGACTTCGCTGTTTGTCATCCAAAGATTCTTGTTCTGGTCGTAGCTGAAACCCTGTACGCGGATGTAATGCATTTCCTGACTTCCGGGAAGACCGGTTTGCAGGGCGCTGTTTTTGTTGTCATACAACCGGACGAAAGCATTGTCCTTAAATTCCAGCACGCCTTCGCCACAGGTACCGACGAAGAAGTGTGTCTCGTCGTCAGGGTCAATCACAACGGCGGTATAGTCCAGACAGGTAAACCCGACTTGCCGGTTGACCGTCGTTTCGTCGAAGTTGAACCAGGCTCCGTTCTGAAAGGTCATCAGTGTTCCCGGATTACGGTAACGGGTGGTTTTGGAACGTCCGCCGCCGGCTATCCATAACTTTCCGTTGTGGAACTTCAGGAATCCGGCGAGGTTTCGTTTCGGGCCTTCGAGGTTGAGACCGGAAACAACTGTTTCGTACTCGTTTGCTGTTTTTCTCCGGACAGCGGTCAGGCCGGAGACGCCGGAGGCAAGCCAGTATGTTCCGTCATTCGTCAGGCTGGAGACGTCGTTGACGGTTCCCGGACTGACGGTCTCGTAACGGTTCAGCGATTCGAACAGGTATAAACCGGAAGACGTGTGCGTAACCAGCCGATCGGCCATCTGTTTCAGACCGGTCAGTTGCGTATGTTTCAACAGTGTTTTGACTTCGCCTCCCGGCTCCAGAAAGTATACGCCGCTACCGTTTATCCGAAAACAGAGTTTCCCTTCAAACTCGCATAACTGACGGATATTCTTTGCATTAAATTCGGAAGGCAACGGCTGCGCGTTCCAGTTATGCACATCGGGCAGGTTATCGTTCAGGGATGCTTTGAGGAGACCGTTTTCGGTGGAGGCAAAGATGGTTCCTCCCTGTATGCAAACGCCGTATACAGCCATGTCCAGTTTGTAGGTTTCGGCAATTTCCTTCCTGTCCAGCCGGATGACCATGATTCCGAATTTGGCAGCCACATACGCATTTTCGTTATGGAAATAAATGTCATAAATCTCCTTGTCGCGAATAGCGGTCGTATTTTTCAGGTAAGGCAGGTTGTGGAGTCCTTCGTCGCTCATCAAGTCGATGTTTCCATTCCGGTAGATGATGAGCAGCGTTTTTGCGGCGGCATTGTATCCGATCCACTGGATGTCCGTGTCGTGCAATCCGGTTTGTTTGGAATAAATGGTCACGCGACTGTCTTCTTTCCCGTAGCTGTACAGTGTCCCGTTTGCGACGGCAAACACTTGGCGGGGGGTTTCGGCTACGTTCTCAGTCTGCCACATCGCCGGCCAGGAATGCCACTCGCCTGTGCGCTGTGCGTTGAGCGGCCGGCAGACAGACAGCAGAACAAGCAGAGATAACAGAACGCCCGGCGCATTCATTGACCACCTCCTGTTCATCGTCGTGCGCTGTTCATTTGTTTCCGGACGGCTGTCAGGAAAGCTGCCAGTTTCTTGACGGCTTGTGCACGATGGCTGGCTGTGTTCTTGGCGGCGTCCGTCATTTCGGCAAACGTTTCCGTGTGCTTGTCGGGAACAAAAACCGGATCATAGCCGAAGCCTTTGCTTCCCCGCATGGAATGCGTGATTTGTCCGTGGATCACGCCCTCGAACAGATGCTCTTCATCTCCCAGAATCAGTGCGATGACCGTCCTGAAATGGGCGCGCCGGTTGGTTGTTCCGGACAGATTCCGGAGCAGTTTCTGTACGTTGGCATAGCTGTCGCACTCCTCCCCGGCATAACGTGCCGAATAAACGCCCGGCTGCCCGTCCAGCGCATCTACTTCCAGTCCGGTGTCGTCGGCAAAGCAGTCGTATCCGAACTTCCGGCGGACGAACCGCGCCTTTTGCAATGCATTTTCCTCCAGCGTATCGGCCGTCTCCGTAAGCGTATGGTGATAGTGCAGGTCGGACAGACTGACCAGGCGAATATCCGAAGGAAGCATTGCCTTGACTTCCTTTAATTTGTTCTCATTATTGGTTGCGAAAACAATCATTCTCATAAGTAAATATTTTCTATTCTAAATTCCGTTTTTTTGAAAAGATAACGGAGTATACACCCCAAAAATTGTATGACATGAATCCGTCTGTTTTTTTTCTGATTTTAAGGTGACAAACCTTCCCGTTCCAGAGTCTGTTCCGTCCACTGATCCATCGCTCCGGACAATGCCCGTTTCAGCGTTTCATATTCACCGTACAGGGCAACATCCGCAGTGCCTTCGGGCGTAGACAGGCGTGTTTCCAGCTCGGCGACGGCATGTTCCAGCCGCGCAATTTCCCGTTCGGTGTCGGCAATGGCTTTTTCCAGACGCCTGATCAGACGGTTTTGTTCCTTTTGCGTTCCATGAGGAAGTCTGGAAGACGGAGAGACGGAAAGCGACGCTTCCGGCGGTTTGCCTGGGGCGGTTCGATATTCCAGCGCCTGCAGACTCTCGATTTTCTTTCGTTCCAGAAACTCATAAATACCGCCCAGATGTTCCCTTACCTGTCCGTGTCCAAATTCATAGACTTTGTCCACCAGTCCGTCGAGAAATTCGCGGTCGTGCGAAACCACGATCAGCGTTCCGTCGAAATCACGCAAGGCGCTTTTCAGCACATCCTTTGAACGCATGTCCAGGTGATTGGTCGGCTCGTCGAGGATCAGCAGGTTCACCGGCGCCAGCAACAGGCGAATCATCGCCAGCCGGCTCCGTTCGCCTCCGGAAAGCACGCTCACCTTCTTGTCCGACGCCTCGCCGCCAAACATGAACGCGCCCAGCAAATCCCTGATTTTGGTACGTACCTCGCCCTGTGCCACGTCGTCGATCGTGTCGAAGACGGTTTTGGATTCATCCAGCAGTTCCGCCTGGTTCTGCGCGAAATACCCGATTTTTACCTGATAGCCCAGGGTCAGCCGTCCCCGGTAATCAATCTCGCCCATGATGCATTTGACCAGAGTCGATTTCCCTTCGCCGTTTTTCCCGACAAACGCCACCTTGTCGCCCCGGTGGATGGTAAAGTCGACGTCCGAAAAGACCCGGTGTTCGCCGTACCACTTGGCCAGTCCCTCCGCAATCACCGGATAAGCGCCCGAATGGGGCGCAGGCGGGAATTTCAGCCTCAAGCGCGTCGCATCCAGTTCGTCCACTTCGATCCGTTCGATTTTTGCCAGTTGCTTGATGCGCGACTGCACCTGTACGGCTTTGGTCGCTTTGTAGCGAAAGCGCTCGATAAACTCCTCCGTTTCGGCTATTTTTTTCTGTTGATTCTCGTATGCACGCAGTTGCTGTTCGCGCCGTTCCTTGCGAAGCTCCACATAATCGGCATATTTCACTTTGTAGTCATAGATTTTCCCCAGTTCAATCTCGATGGTTCGCTGCGTCGTGTTGTTGATAAAGGCGCGGTCGTGCGAAACCAGCATCACGGCATTGGCGCGCGTGGCGATGAACATTTCGAGCCACTGGATGGATTCAATATCCAGGTGGTTGGTCGGCTCGTCCAGCAGCAATACGTCCGGACGGCGGAGCAGCAGCTTGGCCAGTTCGATGCGCATCCGCCATCCGCCGCTGAACTCGGACGTCGACCGCTCGAAATCTTCCTGCGTAAAACCCAGTCCCGTCAGGGTACGTTCCAGTTCGGCCTGATAATTCAGTCCGCCCGCCATCTGGAACTGTTCGGAGAGCGACGTCATCCGGTCAATCAGTTTGTGGAAATCCTCCGATTCATAATCCGTTCGCGTAACCAGCGCTTCGTTCAAGCGGTTTATTTCATTTTCCATCCGGTGAAGATGCTCGAATGCCCGTTCCGCTTCGGCGCGTACCGTCCGTTCGCCGGGCAGTTCCATCTGCTGCGGCAGATAGCCGATGGTCGTCTCCCCGGAGATGCCGACCACGCCGCCAGAAGGTCTCTGCAAACCGGCCAGGATTCTCAACAGCGTAGACTTGCCCGCTCCGTTTTTGCCGACCAGAGCAATGCGATCTTTTTTGTTTATGACAAACGAAACCGCATCGAAAAGTGTAAACCCGCCAAACTCAACCGTTAATCTTTCTATTGAAATCATATCACATGCAATGAGGGTGCAAAATTAGATGAATACCACAGGATTTCCAAGTGCGTGAAATGAAAAAAGTTTTGGCTCTATAACCAATCGTGTGGGTATCCCCCAAAAAGGCTTTATCAACGAATAAGGCGAGTAACCGAAATGAAGGGCTGAGCAATAGATACCGTGTAACAGTCTATCCGGCCATGCCTCCGCAGGGCTTTAGCCCCATTCCCCCGATTGCCGTCAGTTTTAACTCAATGTCATCAAGTTAAGCGCTAAAAGGC